>JAAZOI010000278.1 GCA_012797825.1 Eubacteriaceae bacterium
ACATGGATATTAGGTCTTACGGTTGTTCAATTAGGACTAATAGAATATCCCGTAAGGTTTTTTCCCTATGCGACCAGAACAAGTTTTACTTTTGAATACTTTGTCTATCCTTCTATCTGTGTTATTTTCAATCTGTATTATCCCAATGGCAAAAGCCGGTTCAGGCAGTTTATGCATTATTTTTATTTTTGCACGGCAATTACAATAATTGAGGTGCTGATAGAAAAATATACAGATATAATTAAATACCTTCATTGGACATGGCATGTTACATGGATTACTTTGTTTATAACTTTTTTCTTATCCAGAAAATTTTATGTATGGTTTTTCAGCAAATATAATAAAGAAAACACAAGACATGTTGATTAATGGTATTTAATGATAATTTTATGTATATTCATATTTTATTATTGTAATCAAATTATTAATAATTAATTGTTTAAAGAATAATGAATGCAAAATTGACGACAATAACATTATAATATATTTAATCAGAAGGTAGATGTAATGCCCCATAATAAAGCTAATAAATTAATAAATGAAAAATCACCATACCTGCTTCAGCATGCTCACAACCCAGTTAATTGGTATCCGTGGGGAAGTGAAGCATTTGAGAAAGCGAAGAATGAGGATAAACCTATTTTCTTGTCTATAGGTTATTCAACATGCCACTGGTGCCATGTAATGGAGCAAGAGTCTTTTGAGGACGAGGATATAGCGAAAATATTAAACGAACATTTTGTAAGCATTAAAGTAGACAGAGAACAGCGTCCTGATATAGATTCTGTATACATGAGAGTCTGTCAGATGCTTACAGGCGCGGGCGGCTGGCCGCTTTCAATATTTATGACGCCTGAGCAGAAGCCGTTTTACGCGGGAACATATTTCCCTAAAAACAGCATTCACAATATGCTCGGTTTTATAGAATTGCTTACTTTTATTGCCGAAAAATGGACAAACGGCAGACCAGAACTAATTGCGTCAGGCAATAAGATTACTGAAATCTTAACAGAAGAATTTGAAAGCAAAAGCGGAGTTATCTCAGACGATTTAGATAAAATAATTATAGAAAAAGCTTTCTCTCAATTCGCTGAGAGTTTTGATAAAATAAACGGCGGTTTCGGCTCCGCTCCCAAGTTTCCCTCCCCTCACAATTTAATATTCTTATTATATTATTCGCAGCTTAAGAACAATAAAAACGCTTTGAAAATGGCTGAGTACACCCTTGCGCAAATGTACAGAGGCGGAATATTTGACCATATAGGCAACGGCTTCTGCCGATATTCCACTGATGATAAATGGCTTGTGCCCCATTTTGAAAAAATGCTTTACGATAACGCCCTTTTACTTATATGCTATCTGGATTTATATCAGATAACACGCAACGAGCTTTATAAAACTGTTTCTATTAAGATAATTGATTATATTATAAAACAAATGACTGATGTCCGCGGCGGATTTTACAGCGCGCAGGATGCAGACAGTGAAGGAGATGAGGGAAAATATTATCTTTTTTCTAAAGATGAGATTATAAAACTACTCGCCAAAGAGGACGGAGAATATTTCTGCGATTATTTTGATATAACCGAGAAAGGAAATTTTGAGAATTTTAAAAATATACCTAACCTTCTTAAGAATAAAAGCTATGATAAAACGCAGGAAAGAATAAAAGAGCTTATTAAAAAAGTTTATGATTATAGACAAAGCAGGATGAGTCTTCTTACGGATGATAAGGTAATTACCTCTTGGAACTGCATGATGATTACGGCTTTCGCAAAAGCATATAAAATACTTCAAGATGAAGAATATTTGCAGATTGCGCAAAAAGCCGCTAAGTTTATAGAAACATATTTGACGGATAAAAACAGCGGACTTTTATACGCAAGCGAAAGAGACGGCAAAGCGTCAGGATACGGTCATCTTGACGATTACGCTTTTTATATTATGGCTCTGATTGACTTATATGAAGCAACGTATGACGCGGCATATATTAAAAAATCGCTTGAGATATACAAAAAGATGCAGGAGCAGTTTTACGACGAGCAAAACGGCGGGTACTATCTTTCGGGAAAACAGAACGAAAGCCTTATTATGCGTCCGAAAGATATATATGACGGAGCAATCCCTTCGGGTAATTCTGTTGCGGCGTATGTATTATTAAAGCTCTCCAGGCTTACGGGTGAAGTGAATATTGAAAAAATATCTGAAAAGCAGAATAATTTTATGGCGTTTAACGCTAAGCAGCACCCTATGGGTTACAGCTTTTTTAACATCGCGCTTATTAAAGATATTAACCCTTCAAAAGAACTTGTAGTTGTAGTTAAAATACAAGAAGAAAAAGAAGCTGTTAAAAAAATGCTCAGCGAAAAATTCTATCCTAACCTTACTGTAATAATAAAAAACGCCCAAAGCGATGAGTTGGATGAAGCCGCGCCGTTTACCGCTGCTTACGGACTAAAAAATAATATGGTTACTTTTTATTTGTGCCAAAATAAAATATGCACCGCTCCGTTTAACGATTTTAATATGCTTAATGATATGCTGAATTAAGATTTTTTCTTTAGTTCCTATAATTTTTTCATTTCATATAATGATATATATTTCTTGATTTGCTGGAGAAAAATATTGAATTAATATGAAAAATGAAGTTTTGGAATTACTTTCAAGCGGGCTCTTTAAAAGGATTATCGCCGGCGAAATAATAAAGATTTCTGAAATTAACGCTGCCGTTGCAATACTTATAAAAGCTGATATTGCATTTGATATGTTTTTCGCTCCCGGCGGACCAAGAGTTGCCAAGGAGCTTTCGCTGGTAATATATATTACTCCTTCTGTAACAATTAATATACTTATCCAATTTGAGGCGGGGTCGCCTGTGTTATAGGATATTTTTATAAATTATATTATTATTTTTATCCTTGGTTATTATAAAACCCATACATTCAATAGTTTTTGCTTCTTCTGGGCGCTTTAAAAAATTAATTAGAAATTCTGTAAAACTGCCATTGTGTTTTAGCATTTTATCAAATGTAAATTTATGTTTATTTGAAACATCATAAAATAACGTTAAAACTCTTAATAATTCTCTACCGTCTAAAATTTGATAAGTCATGCTAAGTGCAACCAAACCATTTATAAAATACATTTCTTCTGCACTTCTGAGAGAATAAATAGCCATTTTATAAGAATAACTTAATAAATTCCAAGCTAGATTTATAGAAATATTATTGTTAATAAAATGCTTCTCTTCCCAGGATAAGCATTGATATTTTTCAATTATATTGTTAATTTCTAAATCCATATTTAATGGTTTATCAGGAATATCTTTAACCAAATATTCACCATTTTCTTTAGCAATGAATAAAACATTATCTAAATCCTGCAAAATATTCATTAAATACCTCTTTGTTAATAAGCTTATAAGTATAAAAAAATAAGACGTATAGCATCATAACTATACGCCTTAATTACCTACTTTATCCCTGCCATTTTAAGATACACATCAACTGTTGATAATAAAGCCTTCTCGTCAAAATTAAACTTATTTGAATGAAGCTGGTATGTGTACCCTTTTTCCTCATTGCATATTCCGGTGTAGAAAAACACCCCCGGCACTCTCTGCTGATAATAAGCGAAATCCTCCGCAAGCATGCTCGGTTCAACATCTATAGCATCTGGAATTTTTTTAATAAAATCTTTATATAAATCCTCATCGTTATATACCGCGGGATATAAATCAACATAATCTATAACCGTATTTGTTTTACACAGCTTGTCTATTTTTTTCGCTTTGGCGCTAATAAGACTCTTTATCCTTGTTCTTACCGCCGTGTCGTAAGTCCTCATTGTTCCCGAAAGCGTTGTTTTTTCGGCAATTACGTTTACCCTTTCCCCTCCGTTAATAGTCCCTATGCTTATAAGCGTTACTTCTTTTTCTTCTTCAAGCTTTTTCTTTATATCATCAACCGCTTTTACAAGCAGGCTTGCCGCTAAAATTGAGTCAATACCATCCTGCGGCTTTGCGGCGTGGGAAGACTTTCCGTTTACGCTGATGTAAAATTCCCCAGTCTGCGCCATAAAGTATCCGCTTTTTACCGCTATTTTACCTTCCTCTACATTGGGGTTTACGTGCGTGCCGTAAATTCTTTTTACCTTATATTTTTCAAGTATGCCCATTTCAACAATGGCGTTTGCGCCTCCCGGTCCTTCTTCGGCGGGCTGGAAGATGAAAAGCACGTTTTCTTTTAATTTGTCTTTATTTTCATTGATAATTTTTGCCGCTGTTAAAACCGCCGCCATATGACCGTCGTGACCGCAGGCGTGCATGAAACCTTCATGAACGCTTTTATAATCAAGTTCGTTTAATTCACTGACGCTGAGACCGTCGATATCGGCTCTGAACGCGACTGTTTTTCTGGCTTTAATATCTATATAAGCAATTACTGCTGTTTCTAAAATTATTTCGTATTCTATTTTGTACTCGTCAAGTTTTTTGCATATATAATCGCGTGTTTTAAATTCCTTAAATCCTTCTTCCGGTATTGTATGCAGATGTTGTCTTATTTTTATAATTTCGTCTATCATTTGTAACCCTCGCAGCATAATATATAATTATAATAGCATATTTTCCGTCTAAATAAAATTATTTTGAAAAAAACTCTTTACATTTTCATATCGGCTGTTATAATTTAAAATTAATATAATATTTTATGACACGATAGAGGAGCAAAACTTATTAGTAGCGTATCAGATGTTTCAGAAACAGACGAAGATATGTGAAAGGATGATTTTGCCGAAGCTTTATATATTCTCTGAAGTATATATTGCTGGGATTATGAATAACATTCATAATACTGTCATCAATAACTTGGTGGAGTGCTATCTGGGTAACTTTTGATTTGTTATTACAGCCGGCACAGCCGGCTTAAGTTATTTTTAGGAGGTTATTATGAAAAAGTACAATGTTGCCGTCGCGGGCGCGTCGGGTATGGTAGGAAGGAAAATGCTTCAGGTTTTAGAAGAACGCAATTTCCCTATCGAAAATTTTTATCCTATGGCCTCGAGCCGTTCTGCAGGCAAGACCATTACGTTTAAAGGAAGAGAATATGTAATTGAGGAGCTTTGCGATACATCTTTTAAAAAAGATATCGATATAGCGCTGTTTTCAGCAGGCGGAGAAACGAGCTTAAAATTCAGCCCCATCGCGGCTAAAGACGGGGTTATCGTAATTGACAACTCAAGCGCTTTTAGAATGTACGATGACGTTCCGCTTGTTGTGCCTGAGGTAAACAGCTATGACCTGAAATGGCACAAAAATATTATAGCAAACCCCAACTGCTCAACCATACAGGCAGTAGTGGCATTAAAGCCCATTCATGATAATTATAAAATTAAAAGAATAGTTTACTCTACATACCAGGCGGTTTCCGGCTCAGGCTTAAAAGGGTATGACGATTTGCAAAACGGCATACAAGGCGGAGCGAATAAATTTTATGCGCATCCCATAGCTTTTAACTGCCTGCCTCATATAGACAGCTTTTTAGATAACGGCTATACAAAAGAAGAAATGAAAATGGTAAACGAAACCAAGAAAATACTTGGAGATTATGACATAAAAATAACAGCGACAACAGTTAGGGTTCCGGTATATTACGGACACAGCGAAAGCATTAATATCGAAACCGAAAAACCGTTTGATGTTGATGAAGTAAGACAACTGCTTGAAAGTAGCGAAGGAATAATAGTACTCGACAAACCGCAAGAAAATATTTACCCCACGGCTTTGCAGGCGGAAGATAAAGATGAAGTGTTTGTAGGCAGAATCCGCCGCGACTTCAGCTGTGAAAACGGGCTTAATTTGTGGGTTGTCGCGGACAACATCCGCAAAGGAGCCGCAACAAACGCGGTTCAGATAGCGGAAAGATTAATCAAAGATAAATATATTTAATATTTATATATATTTATAAATTTTATTGGGCCTAAATATAAGGAGGAATTAATATGAGTATATTTACAGGTTCAGCAGTAGCGCTTGTTACACCTTTTAATGAACAAGGAATCAACTTCAAAAAACTTGAGGAGTTAATTGATTTTCAGATAAAAGGTAAAACAGACGGTATTGTACTTGCAGGCACAACCGGAGAAGCTCCGACAATTGAAGAAAACGAATTGTTTGAATTGTTTGAAAGGGGCATAAAATACATTAATAAACGTGTTCCGGCAATATGCGGAGTAGGCGCAAACAACACCGCTGCGGTAATTAGACGCGCTAAAAAAGCATATGAATTCGGGGCAGACGGTCTGCTGATTGTAAATCCATATTACAATAAATCCAGTGATGAAGGCTTAATCGCGCATTATCAGGCAATTTCTGACGCAACACCGCTTCCGATAATAATTTACAACGTTCCGTCAAGAACAGGAAAAAACATCACGCCCGCTTTGCTTAACAAGCTTGCCGACATTGAAAATGTAAAAGCAGTAAAAGAAGCAAGCGCTGATATAAGCCAGATCTGCGACGTACTTGACATGTGCGGCGACAGACTTGACGTATATTCGGGAAATGACGACCAGATTCTTGCTATAACAGCTTTGGGCGGCAAAGGAGTTATCTCCACCACCGCCAATATGGAACCGGAACTTAATCATGATATATATGAAGAATTTGAAAAAGGCAACATAGCTAAAGCGAGAGAGCTTCAATTCAGACTTAACAAGCTTCATCATCCCGTATTTGCAGCAGCTAACCCCATACCGTTAAAAACGGCAATGAACATGGTAGGCTTTGAAGTGGGTCCGTTAAGACTGCCGCTTATAGAGCTTAGTGGCAAAGCGAGAGAAAATCTTGCAGCCGCGCTTATAGAATTCGGGTATTCTTTAACGGAAAAAGCAAAAGCGTAAATAAAAGTTATATTATTTAAAAAGAATTTGACATATTTAAGCTGCAGAAATTATTCCAGCATATAAGAGGTTTATTATGATAAAATTGTTTATGATAGGCTGCGACGGCGCAATGGGACGCACCATAACGGAATATGTAAAGACTCAGGATGATATAATAATAAGCGCGGGCTTTTCACCCGTTAAAGGTTACAGCTGCGAATATCCCGTTTATAATAATTTTGATGATGTTGACCCCAATATTTTTGATGTCGCCGTAGATTTTACGCACTTCAGTTTATTTGACTCAATAGCCGGTTTCGCGCAAAGATGCAAAAAGCCGATTATAATAGCGACAACAGGGCTATCTGAAGAAAATGTGGCTACGCTAAAAAAATTAAGCAGAGATTTCAGCGTATTTCATACTAAAAATATGTCTTACGGAGTTAACTTAATGCTTGATTTGATTGCAAGAGCATCTTCAAACATATCCGGATATGATATTGAAATTATAGAAAAACACCACAATAAAAAAGTTGACGCTCCGAGCGGAACAGCTTTAATGATAGCAAACACCATTAAAAACAACATTAATCGTCCTGTGGAATTCCTGTTCGGCAGATACGGTAAAGACACAAAAAGAAAAGAGCAGGAAATAACAATCCACGCAATTCGAGGCGGCACAATACCCGGAGACCATACAGTAATTTTTGCGGGTCCGGATGAAATAATAGAAATTTCTCATTCGGCGCTTTCAAAAAAAGTGTTCGCGGCAGGCGCAATAAAAGCAGCCAGATTTATTATTGATAAGAGAAACGGCTTTTACGATATGAACAGCATAATCAATTCATAATATCAGGAGACAAATATGAGCGAAGATATAAAATCAAGATACGATTTCACTGATCCGTATCAAATTGCACAATATATAAAAGATGTAAAAAAGACAACGCCTGTAAAACTTTATGTATCGGGCGATATTTCACAAAATGATCTTGAAGGATTTGAATATTACGGAATAAGCTCCTCATGCGTTATATTTACGCAGATAGACGCGGCAAATATGTTTATCGAAACTCATAAAAGCAAGATAAAGTCATACCGTTTGGAATATGACAGAAGAAATTCCGCAATACCGCTTTTAGATACAACGGCACTTCAGGCAAGAATCGAGCCCGGCTCTTTTATAAGAGAAGGCGCGATTATAGAAAAGGGCTGCGTTGTAATGATGGGAGCAGTTGTAAACATAGGGGCTGTAATCGGGCAAGATACAATGCTGGATATGGGATGCGTCGTAGGGGCAAGAGTTCAGGTCGGGAAAAAATGTCATATAGGCGCAGGAGCCGTTTTAGCAGGCGTGCTTGAGCCTCCGAGCAAAACTCCCGTAATTATTGAGGATGACGTATTAGTAGGCGCAAACGCGGTAGTAATTGAAGGAGTTCATATATGCGCGGGCGCAGTAGTCGCGGCAGGTGCTATCGTTACACAAGATGTCGGTCCTAATGAAGTGGTAGCCGGCAACCCCGCAAGAGTAGTGAAGATGAAAGACGATAAAACTATATCAAAAACCGAACTGCTTGATGATTTAAGAAAAGGATTCTAAAAATAGATTTCATTAATAACCCTTCTAATATCAAAGGCACATATTTATATGTGCCTTTGGTATTTTTATTATTTTAATTTTCCATCTCAAACATCTTTGCATAAACTTTTTTACACTTGTCAAAATCCTTGTCTTTAATAGCCTGTACAATTTGTAAGTGCGTACCTGCGGGTATATTCCATATTTTTTTATTATCATCAGGATATTTTTTCATAGCTTGCTGATACATTTTTTTGTTGTATAATTTGTTAGCTTCGCTTGTAACTTCAAGCATAAGCTCATACAGCGAATTTTTGCTCATTTTTGCTATCTGCATATGGAAATTCTTATCCATTTCCAAGAAATCATCCATTTTAGTTATATTAAAAAGAGATTTTAGAATTTCCTCCAGCTGCCGGATTTCTTCTTTTGTGCCTCTCTCGATTGCCAGCCTGCAGCAGTCAAGTTCCATATTCTTTCTAAATTCTCGCAGTTCGGCTACAGCGGAATCATTCATAATAATATCGTCAGACACTACATTAAAAATATTGGACAAAGAAAATTTCCTTACAAAAGACCCTTCCCCTCCGCGCGTTTCAATGTATCCAAGCACTTGAAGTCTTTGCAATGCGGCTCTTATGGATATTCTGCTTACACCCAGCATTTGGGCAAGCTCATTCTCCGAAGGTATCTTGTCCCCTTCTTTCCAGTAACCGTCTATTATATTCTTTTTTAATTCTACGCAAATTTGATCGGTGAGGTTTATTTTTTCGAGTTTACGCATATTAAGACCTTGATTTTCAAACTATTTTTGTAATGTATATAATCTTAACATCTATATTATTAAAATTCAAATGTTTTCACCTATGATGAAAATCCGATATTACTTAAGCTTAGTTATAGCGAGGATTACCAGCATTATACCGCCTATCCAGGAGAAATCTTTTTTTGATTTTTGAGTTAATTTTTCACCCAAAAAATGTCCCGCTCCCACTGCTACTGTGTTTAGGGCAAGTGATAAAATTATTATATGCAGGTAATTAATACTGGCAAGAGCGAACCCGAACCCTGCCGCGAAATTATCAAAAGACAAGGCAAGAGCCAAATACACTGCTTCTTTTGCCGAAAGAATTTTTGAATTATCTATATCCGCTTTTGAACTGTCGGCATAAACCGTAAGCACAAAATTTATATCAAATAATTTAAGTTTTAAATTGCTTTTTTGGTGTTTATTTATGTAACCTTTTAACAGGCTTTCACAGCTTTTTGTAATTCCCAATACTAAAAATATTGCAAAACATATAATTTTTGATAAATTTTGCGGTATTATCTGGCTTGCCGCGGTTCCGATGCTTAATGATAAGGCAAACACGGCGGTGCATATTATACTGATAACCGCTATTGATAAAAGCGGAATTTTCGTTTTAGCGGCGCCGTACGCAAAGCTTGTAATAAATGCGTCAACGCATATTGCGGTTATCAACAGTATTTGTATCATTACTAAAAATCACCTCAAAGACATAGTATGAAAAGCGCAGTGTTATGTGTTAAAAATCAGCTGATATTAATGAACGTATATTGAAAATTGTTGATAATAAATGAATATAAAATTTTATTAATTGGAATAATGAAATAGGAGGTGATATATATGGTTCAACTTACTCAAAAAGAAAGATCTTTGCTTACCGAGCTTAAAAGCCAGGAAGAGCTTTGTGTTCAGAAATATCAAGGTTATTCAAGCCAAGCAAGGGATTCAAAACTGCAGCAGCTGTTTAGCTCGCTTTCACAAAAAGAAAGAAAACACTATGACAGCATTACTTCAATATTAAGCGGTCAGATTCCGAATATTCAGGCAAGCTCTCAGAGCAGCCAGCAATCGGGACAGGGTAGTTCACAATCTATGACTTCGTCTCAGTCAGGCTCTTCATCTATGGCTTCGTCTCAATCAGGACAGTCAGGCTCTCAGTCTTCATCACAATCAGGGATGCGTATGACGTCTTCTCAAGCGGGAGCAGGCTCGCAATCCTCTCAGACAAGCCAAAGCTGGCAGATGGGCTCTTCTCAAACAAGTTCTTCTTCAGGGTCAACGGGGTCAACATCAATTTCCGGAGATAAAGCCCTATGCATGGACATGCTTTCAATGGAAAAACATGTTTCTTCAACTTATGACACCGTAATTTTTGAATGCTCAGATACTAATATCCGTCAGGTATTAAATCACATTCAGAAAGAAGAACAGGAACACGGTGAACAGTTATTTAAATACATGCAAGCAAACGGCATGTATAGTGTTTCGTAATCACAGCCAAAGAAATGAGCCCGCTTGCGGGCTTATTTTTATTACATTCAGTTTATTGATAAAAAATATAAATTATTTGATATAATAAAATAAAAAAAGCGAGGTACTTTATGGAATATAAAAAAATCGGCAATACAATAGCCGTAAGAATTTACAAAGGCGAAGACGTAATTGAGCAGATAAAAAATCTTGCCGCAGAGCAAAACATTAAAGCTGGAACAATAACAGGTCTGGGAGCAGCGGGAAGTGTTGAGGTAGGAATATATGATACCGCAGAGAAGAAATATAAGACAAAAGTTTACGAAGGAATTTTAGAAATAAGCTCGCTTGTAGGAAATCTGTCCGTAAAAGATAATGAACCGTATCTGCACATGCATATAAACTTCAGTGATGAAGAGAATAAAATTTTCGGCGGACATTTGGTAAAATGCGTAATAGCGCTTACAGCAGAAATATTTATAAGCGTATTAGAAGGAGAAATTAACAGAAAACTTGACAGCACACTCGGCGGATATATGCTCGACCTTAAATAAAAAATAATTAATGCAAATCGTATAGTCAATAAATTGTGTTTTACATGTTGAAAGATATCTCAAAACAATTTGTAAATAATTGCGCTTGATTAAAGACAAAAAACAAACTGCACCTATTTTTACTTAATAAGGTGCAGTTTGCTTATTTATTTTTAATTACCTCATATAAAACATTCGTCAAGATAGGAAAAATTATTTTTATTTTTCAGCTTTTTATAAATAATTCCTCCGGATATTGTAAGAACTGCTACTGCAACGCTAATGCATATAATTGTTTTTCCCATTATTACTCCTATATTAAATTTATTTCCAAGTCTACTCTTAAACGATTCTTAATGTTTTTATTAATATACAACGTTTTCATAATATTATCAATATAAAATTAAAAAATATTCAAATCAATATTTATTAATATAATTCCGCATTAATTGTAAATAATATTAGTAATGAATTTTAAGAAACATTTTATTGGGAGGTAAATATAAATTGGGACAAGTAACATTTAAGACGGATAATATGCAGGCGTGCATAGACGCGTGCGTAAAATGCGCGCAGGCATGTTATGAAAGCTTCAGCTTATGTTTGGAAGAGCCTGATGTGGGAGGCAGAAAAAATTGCATAAGCCTTCTTGTTCAGTGCGCATGCGCTTGCCAGTCTTCTGCGGCAATGATGTCTATGAGCGGAAGTTTTTCCAAGGAACATTGTCAGTTTTGCGCCCAGGTCTGCCTTGCGTGCGCGGAAGAGTGCTCTAAATATGAAGATGATTATACTCAAATATGCGCCGATATTTGCACCAGATGCGCCGAAGAGTGCAGTATTATGATAGCAGCTGAATAAAAAAATACCCTGTTTTTACAGGGATTTTTTATATCAGCTGTTCCAGCCGTATTTGCCTTTCATTTCTACGAAACGCACCATATTTAATACTTCTATTTTCACAGTGCCTTTTTCATCTTTTGTAATCAGCAGCAGTTCCTGCGTATCTTTCGGTCCTATGGGAATTATCATCCTGCCGTTATAATTAAGCTGGCTTATCAGCTCGTCGGGTATTTCCTGCGCCGCAGCTGTTCCTATTATTCTGTCATACGGACTGTGTTCTTCCCAGCCCAGACTTCCGTCCCCTATTTTATAAAATATATTTGTAAAATCCATCTTATCAAGTTTGCTTTTTGCGCTTTGAGAAAGCTCTTCTATTAGTTCTACCGTATAAACGCTTTTCGCGAATTTTGCAAGCAATGCCGTTTGGTAGCCCGAACCCGTGCCTATTTCCAGCACTTTACTATCTTTTTCTATTTGAAGATAATTAGTCATTTCCAAGACAAGCGAAGGCTGGGATATTGTCTGGCTGTATCCTATAGGCAGCGGAGTGTCGATATGGGCGTAATATTTATTTTCATTATCAATAAAATAAGCTCTGTCAAGGCTTTTATAATAGTCCGTCAAAACTTTGTTCAACATAACAAGCCCCCAATTTTTATTTTATTATTTGCATAATATTGTTTTATATTTATAAAGCTTATTTTATTGCATATTTTTTATATCTTTTGTATAAAACAAGCCCTGTAACATCGGCAAGAATCCAGCCAATAACAATTGACGCCCAGATTATACCCGTCCCCATAGCAGGCGCAAGCGCGTAAGCCAGAACAACTCTTGTTCCGAGGGAAATTATTGTAAGCACTATTGATATCTTTACATTTCCGAGCCCTCTGAACAGGCCGTAGAACATAAACAAAAACCCGATGAGAATATAGAACGAGCCTTCAATATGCAGATATGATACGCCTGTGGCAATTACCTGCATATCGTTGGCAGAAATAAAGAGCGCAATTAAATTTTTTGAAAATATCCATACAATAATTGAGATTAAAATTGTAAATGCCGAAATAATTATTGCCGTTACCTTTGTCCCGCTTATAATACGATAATCTTTTCCCGCCCCTTTGTTTTGAGCGACGTAAGTTGAAAAAGCGTTTCCCAGTTCCTGCATAGGCAAATAAGCAAGCGTATCAATTTTCACTCCTATCGCAAAAGCCGCCATAACAGAAGCGCCGAATGAATTTACAAGCCCCTGTATCATAAGTATACCGAAATTCATAATGGATTGCTGAACGGATGTGAGAATAGAATAATTGACAGTCAGATAAAAAATTCTTTTGCTTATTTTTATTTCTCTTAACCTGAAATTCAGAAATTCTATTTTGCGTATGCAATATATAAGACATAAAATTGATGAAAACACTATTGATATATCAGTCGCCCAAGCCGCTCCTTTTACGCCCCATTTGAAAAATATTATAAATATTAAATCAAGAACAACATTTAAAATAATGGAGAGAATCAAAAAATAAAACGGCACTTTGGAATTGCCGAGCGAGCGCAGAACGCCCGCCGACCAGTTATATAAAAAAGAGAAAAAAATCGAATAGAAAATAATTTTAAAATACTGCCTGTTTTGCGAGATAACTTCTGCGGGCACATTCATTAGCTTAATTATCTCATCTATAAAAACGAGTGAAAGCAATGTGATTATTATTGAACATATGCCAATAAAAATAAATGATGTTGATATACTCGATTTTAAGTCTTCATGTTTACCCGCACCAAAAAAATTTGAAAATACAATTCCGGCGCCCATGCACAGCCCGGTAACAATTGATGTTATAAATACCATAAAAGTAAAAGAGCTTCCAACTGCCGCAAGAGCGTTCGCGCCTACGAATCTGCCGACTATTACTGAGTCCGCGATATTATAAAACAACTGAAAAAGATTTCCCAGTATCATCGGTATGGAGAAAGTTACTATTACTTTAAACGGAGAGCCTTGAGTTAAATCTTTTATCATTTATTTCCCGCTAACATCTATAATATAGTTCAAATAGCTATAGCTGATATCAGCCCATTTTGCTGCATGTTTGTTTATTATATTATAAAACACTTTAAAGCAATATAAAAAATTTGATTTTTAATACTTTCTGACGCTTTTTCTAAAATCCGAAACGCTGTCTGCAACCAGACCTATTATTATTAAAGCTATCAATACTTTAATGCCTATTCCAAACAGCCCTGTTATTCTGATTACCGATATGTCTAACACTGACGATAATTTTTCAAATACAGCAGTATTAAATATATTCAGATTGGCAAATACCATAATCCAGACAATTGCCGAAAGCAAATTGTTTAATAAGTTGACAAAGGCAAGTTTTATGTTCCAGTATCCCGATATTATTTTTAATATTGATGTTATTACCGTAAATAGTAAAGACAGTATAATAAGCGGCATTAAACGCGAAAGCACGTCTAAGTTAAATAAAGGAATATTCATCACTATGCCGTTATCGGTATAGTACCACCCTATAAGCTGAGGAGAGAAGTAGAGTATCATAAAAAATATAATACTGAAAACTATTGACACTATGCCCTCGCCTTTTGATATCGGCTTTGAAATAGCATCAGATGTTTTAAGATCATCAACCATCCACTTTTTCTTTTTAAACGGCGAAGCTACGTTATTGCGTTCAAATACGGCAAATATAATTGTAATAGCCGCAAACGCCGTAAGAGCAGCATTAACAAGATTTGCAAGGCTTCCCGCAAATAAATCAACAGGGTTGATACTGCTGCCGCTGAACATGCTGTCAAGTAAAAATATCACTGCGCCTATTACCGCAACTATAGGAATAACAATTCGCAGCAGTTTTAAATAGCCGTCGTATAATTTCGGACCTATTAAATATCGTTTTTTATCTCTGTATTCATCCGCAAGGACTTCGGGATCTCCAAGCTGTGATAATACTTTTTTTATATCGTCTTCCGTGTAATCATCAGGCAGCATATTTAAAATGTCCGCGTTTAAGTCTTTTTTTACTTCTTCTCTTTCCGAAACTGGCAGATTTTTTATTACCTGGTTTATGTAAATTTCAATCAGATTCATTGGTATCCTCCATTATTAAATTGTTCGTACTGTTTATTATTTCAAAATATTCTTTGCATAGTTTTTTATAAATTTCTTCTCCGTAGACGCTTATTTTATAATATTTTCTGGGCTTGGCGGCTTCTGTATTCCAGCTGCTTTGGAGTATAGACTGCTTTTCCAACCGTCTTAAAAGCGGATAGAGAGTGTTTGCTTCTATGGCAACACCCTTCTTTTCAAAAAATTCCACTAATGAATATCCGTATTTCGGGGTTTTAAGCTGGCTTAAAACATTTATTATCAGTGTTCCGCGCTTAAGCTCCGAGACAAGATTGCTCATTAATTCATCCATGGCACCACCCCCTTTTTTAATATATTTATATTATACTGTATACCGCACACTATTGTCAATATAATAATATTATCATGCGCAATAAAAAAAATAACCTGCTGATAGTTACTCATCAACAGGTTATTTATAATATTTATTTTAAGACGGATTTTCCATTATACCGGCGAATATTACGCTGCCTGAGTTTAAATCCACAATACCGTATATAAACGGTTTGTCAAATTTTAATTGCATATCAGATGAAGGCATAGCCGTAAGGCTTACCTCAACGCTTGTCGCCGCGGCGGCTTCCGTGCCGTTTTCATCAATTTTAATATATGTTTTATGCAGTACTTCGCTTATATACAAATTTTTTATGTGGTCTTTGTTCATAAGAGATAAGTCCGCGCTGTTTGTATCAAACGCTTTTTTTATTCCCAGCCTATCAAGTTCATTTTTTAAGCTGTCCTGATATTTTACCTCAAATTTAGGCATATAAAGCTCCGCAGATTTTGTTTGCTTATGTGATATCATACTGAAAATATTTGAAAACAAATTATCTCCCTGCGAAGAAATCCATTGTCTGGGTGTTACGTTATTATCGGGCATTATTGCGAAATACGCGAATTTATTATTTTCATAATAAAGCAGAGCTCCCTTTGCGTTATTACCTGAAATGTAATCTATCGAACCCGTTTTATTGAGAAAATCAACTTCCACGCCGCCTGTTGGAGTGTGGAATGTCATTTGACGGGTATTATTTTTATTAAACTTGCTTTGCCATTCAGATTTAAAATAAATTGTATTGATAAGATACATTACGGTGCTTTCATCAATTTTATCTACAATTTTATCTATTTTACCGTTGGTTGATTCGCTCACCCATTTATTTATAACGTAAGATGATTTGCTGTCTTTAAAATCAAGTTTATTCAGTGCGGCGCCGTAATAGTCGGCGTCAGTTTGCAGAAAGGCGTTATCGGGTGTGAATTCTTTATCATACCAGATAGAATTCGCGATAGATAATGAAGTTTTACCGGTCGATGTTTTTAATTCCGATATTAAATTGCTGCTTTGCAGATTGAGCGCATCGAGTGTAATTCCCTTGCTTGCAAGCACATTTAACATTTCCGCTTTAGTATCGGTATCAGCCCCGTTTACCGTCATGGCAAGAGCTAAATAGACAGATGCGGGCGATATTAATACATTGCCTTTATTTTCGGCGGATGCTATTAATAAATTTGAAGAGAAATTGTTATACGAATCAATATAAGATTTTTCGGGAAGAGTATTATTTATTTTTTTAGGCGTGAGCCCTTTAGTTAAATCCTGAGCTGAAACATTATTAAATAAGCTTACGCATAAAATTACAACAGCACAAACAAATAAAGTAAAAAAAATAATAAGCGGCTTTTTTTTCATAAAAAAATCTCCTTTATTATGAACTTTATTATAAAGACTGTTTAAAATCAATAATTATTACAGTAATTTTAAATATTTTATTTGACAAAATAATTTTTTTATAATATTATGATTAAAATTTAATAAAACCAATGAAAAAGAGAAGTAGCATACAGACTTTGTCATACAGAGAACCGCGTAAGCTGAGATTGCGGAGGCAGACAGTATGTGAATGGACTTTTAAGGGTGACGCAGAAATTCTATGAAGAGTAGGCAAGACGGGATCTTTGTCCGTTATCAGAAAAGCGCGTATGTTAGTACGTGATAAAGTGACGTTTTAATACGTAAATTAGGTGGTACCGCAGAGATAATTAGTCTTTGTCCTTTTAGGACAAAGACTTTTTTTTATACAAAAAATTAAAAAGGAGAAAAAACCATGAACAAAATACCTAACAAAATTTATCTTACAGAAGACGAGGTTCCAAAGCAATGGATTAATCTAAAACCGTTTATGAAAAATCTTCCCACTCCGTTTATACACCCGGGGACTTTAAAGCCGTGTGTAAAAGAAGACTTAACGGCGGTATTCTGCGATGAGCTTGTTGATCAGGAGCTTAACACAACTGATAAGTACATTGACATCCCGCAGGGCATACAGGATTACTACAACACCTACCGCCCGTCTCTTCTTATAAGGGCGTATAATCTTGAAAAGCAACTTGATACTCCCGCGGAAATTTATTACAAGTTTGAAGGCACAAACACATCAGGCTCTCACAAGCTGAATTCCGCCGCGGCGCAGGTTTATTACGCGAAGAAACAGGGGCTTACTTCCCTGACCACTGAAACGGGAGCAGGTCAATGGGGCACCGCGCTTTCGATGGCGTGCGCTTATTACGGCATTGATTTGACTGTTTATATGGTTAAGATATCGTCAGAACAAAAACCGTACAGAAAAGCTGTTATGGAAACATATGACGCAAGACTTATTCCCTCCCCTTCCAATACGACGGAATCGGGCAAAAATATATTAAAACAAGACCCGACAACAGGCGGCTCGCTCGGCTGCGCAATTTCGGAAGCTATGGAAACAGCTGTAAAAACCGATAATTGCAGATATGTTTTGGGAAGTGTTTTAGACCATGTATTGCTTCACCAGTCGGTAATAGGCTTGGAGACAAAAACCGCATGCGATAAATACGGCATAGAGCCTGAAATAATTATCGGCTGCGTGGGCGGAGGCTCAAACTTCGGCGGACTTATTGCTCCTTATATGGCAGACAGGCTTGAAGGCAAAAATGATATCAAATTTATAGCTGTAGAACCCGCATCCTGTCCTACGCTTACCAGAGGCGTATTCGCGTTTGATTTCGGCGATACAGCAAAAACAACGCCTTTTATGAAAATGTACACTTTGGGCTCTGAATTTATACCATCGTCCAATCACGCGGGAGGACTGCGCTATCACGGTATGAGCCCTATTGTATCACAGCTTTATCATGACGGCTATATCGAAGCTAGGGCTGAAGAACAGACAAAAGTGTTTAACGCGGCTACGCTTTTCGCTAAAAGCGAAGGAATTCTTCCCGCTCCCGAATCTTCACACGCAATAAAAGCGGCAATTGACGAAGCGTTAAAATGCAAAGAAAGCGGCGAGAAAAAGACTATTTTATTTGGTCTTAGCGGCACTGGATACTTTGACCTTTCCGCATACATCAGCTATAACAGCGGAAAAATGACGGATTACATACCAACAGATGAAGATTTGGCAAAATCAATAGAAAAGCTCCCAAAAGTGCCCCTCTGAAAGCTAAATTCTCCTCTTATATCTTTTTTATAATCCGCCTGATAGAATATTTCTTGGGCGGATTATTTATTTTAAATAGTTTTGTAGTTAAGATAATTATTAAACTTACTGTTTTTATTGAATATATTAATAAAATACAGTCATTCAATAGTTTTACTATTCGTATGCCTGTTTATTACTACACATTATTTATAATTATATAAATCTATATCCGCTTTTCGCCATTTCTTTCATATTATCAGTAATATATGCTTTTAGTGTATATCCACCCTTTACTACATCTTGATACGGCACATATTTTTTTATCATTCTAACTATTGCATTATAATCCTTAGTTAATCTTGGGTCTTTTGTTACAATATTCCCATCCTCACCGTAATACATTGATTCCATCCATACTCTTCCTCGAATTATTAGCTTTTCCTCTGGTTTAATTGAAGTTCGAGAAAATTCAATTACCGGGCTAAACAAGGAGCTTGGCGTATGATTACTCCAATTTTCAGTTACTAATTGTCCATAATCCTTTTTGTATAGAAATATATTGTAAAGATTAGGATCTATTTCATCTAGTTTGTGATATGTAACTATTTTTTTATTATCCATGTCATCTGCAATAATAACAAATCCTTGATTAAAAAAATATTCAATAAAATGTTTTTGTAATTGAGCTTCCGCATAAAAGTTTATTTGTCTTCCCATTAATAATACTCCCTTCAATTATTACTCAAATTTTATCAAACCTATACCTTAGTTATAAGGTATAAAGCAAAAAGAAATTTCTAAATACACTATTTAATAGAAAAGCTCCCAAAAGTTCCCCTCTGAAAGCCATATTCTCCTCATATATCTTTTTTATAATCCGCCTGATAGAAAGTTTATTAGGTGGATTTTTTTATTTTCTTATAAACCTTCTATTAACAAAAATTGCTATCAGCACAATTGCGATAACCGCTAAAACCGCAATTGTAATTGACGCATATTTATCTGTGCCCGCAACTATGGTTTCCCACGAATCTCCCGCCGCGGCGCCTAAATAAACCAAAATTGTATTCCAAACCAATGAACCTATTGTAGTATACAGTATAAATATCCCAAACTTCATCTTCGCCATTCCGGCCGGAACTGATATCAGACTTCTTACAACGGGGATGCATCTGCAGAAAAGAACCGTAAGTTTTCATTTTCTGTTAAACCATGAACAAGCTCTGTGAAAATCAGCTTTTCTAAACCTTAGGATACGTCCTAACCTGCCGTCTAAAATACCGCCTATGCGCTCTTCGGAAAATATTCTTCCCACACCGTAAAGTATAACCGCCCCGGTTAAAGAGCCTATAGTCGCCGCAATAATAACTCCCCATTCTTTATAATCGGTATATGATGTCATAAAACCGCCGAATGTAAGTATAACTTCGGAAGGTATAGGCGGAAAAAGATTTTCTATTGCTATAAGCAAGGCTATTCCCACATAGCCGAAATGATTCATTACAGTAAGTATCCAGTCCTGCATTGTATCCCCTTTTTAATTCATAAATTCAACAGTTGCAAATGACGCGCCGTTTTCTGCGCATAAATCAACTATAATTGCGTTTTTATTTATATATTTTAATGGAAATAAAATATCTTTATATTTAGCGGGAGTTTTATATTCTACTCTAACCTGCTTAAATTTGAAATCTAACGGAAGATATTCATATGCTATTGTTATATATTTTGAATTATTGACATGATTGTTATAATCCAAATGGTATTTTAAAACACTTACAGGCTCACATTTAATCGGCTTTTCTTTAGGCAGAAGAATCTTTCTGTCAAGATATACCATGTCAAACTTGTTATAAATTTTAATTTTATTTATCAAATCATTGCCGATTAAAACCGCTTTGCCTGTAACTTGGCTTACAAAAGCCCCTATTGTATACGACGATACGCATACATTTTCATCTTCATCGTAAATAACCGTGTTTCGGTATGCGCAAGCTCTGGTAATTTCATATATCCACGTGCGTATTTTCAGGTTCTCTGAGTATTTCGGCATTCTTATAATATTTATCTGTCTTGACGCTATGAATATTTTTATTTTGTTTTCATGTAAATAACCGTCCATATCTTTCATGGAGTCAACATGAAAAATGCTGCAGTCCTGCATAAAGTCAACAGCGGCTCCGACTGTAATATGACCGTCTGAACCTGTAGAACTGGTTCCTGCCTGCCTTATTGTTTCAAACATTTTTGCCTTCTGTAAAATGGAATAATATTAATTTTAACAAAGTTATCTTGTAATGTCTCTTAAAAATTACAAATAATAATAACCGTAAGAAAATTGTAAGAAATTATATAAATATGAAACGTTTTATATAGATGAGGGTAAATTATGTAAATATATTGCCAAAGCGTCAATATTATTCTCAAGCGCTTCCATTGTGCATTTTACCGGTTCTGCGTAAATCAGCGGATAATCAATCTCGCCCATATCTTCGCGCACGCAAAAAGCTAAATGTTCTTCATTCAATGAAAACCGAGCGTTTATTCCCTCTTTATTTCCCCTTGCGTCAAGCCTTATCCATTTATTTATTTTATCTATATAAACAGCGTTAAGCGCGTGAATGCAAAACGGCGAATTTGAGGTATCAAATAACGAAAGCCTTTGATAGCAAAATCCAGCAGGTATGCCAAGTGAGCGCAATATAGCGGCTAACAGGTTTGACTTAGCGTAGCAAATGCCTTCTTTATATGCAAGCGCTTGCGATGCAGTTACTGTAACATTACTGCTTTGAATATCCCAGGAATGACAAATTTCATCGCGGACAAACAAATAAGCTTTTTCTATTGTTTCTATTTGATTATCCGAAGGTTTAAATTCGGACTGGACTAAGTTTTTTATATTCGCGTTGTCATAGTCTACATAATAAGAAGATTTTAAATATTTTTCTATATCATTAAATTCAAGCTGCAGTTTGATTTTACTCACCTCTTATACTATATTAAATAATTATAATATATAATGTGAAATAAAACAGCATAAAACGCGGGGAGATTCGCATTATTATGCTGTTTTATATATTGAAAAACTGTTAGTTAGAGACTGTCATGCAAATCATTTTTAAAAGCTTTTACAATATCATGCTGCCAGTCCGATACGGGTTTTAGCCTTCCGAAAAAGAAACGCAGAATTTTCGGCTCTTCCGTAAATTCAAGACCGCCCACTAAATCCCTGTGCTCATACAGCCAAATGATGCGGTCTATAGCGAACTTAATCTGCGACAGTGTAAACACGCGTCTGGGCACGGCAAGGCGTACAAGTTCAACCTGCGCGAAAGTTTCGCTTCCGTCTTTTTTTCTTGCCTCGCTTATTGTCCCTCTTTCCATTCCTCTCACTCCGCTTGCAAGATATAAAGCCGATACAAGCGAGCCTGCAGGGTATTTATCTTGCGGCACGTGAGGAAGAAACGCTTTCGCGTCCAGGTGGCATCCCAGACCGCCCGCAGGCGTAACTACGGGCACTCCCGCTTTTTTAAGCTCATCTGTCATAAACTTTATAAACTGCGGTCCTTGCGAGATTATATCTTCATCCATAGTCTCATCAAGTCCGACCGTGAGTATTTCCATCTCGCGCACCGACATTCCGCCGTATGTTAAAAACCCTTCAAACAAAGGTATAAGCTCTTTCATTTTTTCAAAGAGTTGTTTATCTCTCATGCATATTCCGCCGCCTCTGGCAAACCCGAGCTTGCGCGCCGAAAAGTAAATAATATCCATTTCATCAGCAAGTTTTTGCGTTATTTCTAATATGCTCATGTTTTTGCATGCCTCTTCACGCTGTTTCATAAAGAACAAATTATCCTGAAGCAGGCTTGCGTCAAGCACTGTTAATATGCCGTGCTTGCGGCAAAGCGAAGCGACATCTTTTGCGTTCTGAAGCGAAAACGGCTGGCCGCCAATTAGGTTTGTACCCGCTTCCAATCGCACAAACGGAATTTTATCCGCCCCGTTATCCAAAATTAACTTTTCAAGTTTTTCTAGATCAAAGTTGCCTTTAAACGGAAAATCACTATTGATATTAAGCCCTTCGTCAATTACGAGTTCCGCAACAGCGCCGCCGTTTCTTGCTATATGTTCTTTTGTAGTGGTAAAATGGTAGTTCATCGGCACTATGTCGCCCGGTTTTACAAATACTGTAGATAAAATGTTTTCGCACGCGCGTCCCTGATGAGCGGGCAAAAAGAAAGGTGTTTTGAATATTTCCTCTATTTTGTCTCTAAGACGCGTAAATGTCGCCGAACCCGCGTAGC
>JAAZOI010000279.1 GCA_012797825.1 Eubacteriaceae bacterium
AATAGTAAGGCGGCATATGCCGCCTTTTACATTGTTATTGAAGGAAGGTTTAGTAAATTGTTGCTTTCCTGTCCGTCGGGAAGAGTCCTTAAATATTCGGATGATTTTCTTTCAGCCACGGCAACGCCCGCTATGTCGCCTGCTTTCGCCATACTTATGCCCTGGTCTTTCGACACAACCTGACCGTTGGAAAGTTTATAGCCCGATATCCTTCCGCTTTCTCTTACCAAAGCAACTATATGCGCCGCGTCTTTTTTAGCTACCGGTCTTACGATATTAATATTTTCAGGCAGATTGCCGATTCGATTTTTAAAATTGTCATTAAGTTCCATAAAACAATACTCCTTTTACATTTTATAAATTTATTTTTTCAAATTAATCTTATAAATATAATAGGAATATTTATACTATATCAAAATTTAATTATATAATGTTAAATGTTTTAAATAATCTCTCCGCATTTTTGTAAAATAATTTTTCCGCAGTTTTAAAAGTATGGTTTGAATTTATAAATTCTGAATATAATTTTTGAATTTGTGATATATCATCTATTTGTGGTGTGCATTCAATTCCGTCAAAATCGCTTCCTATGCTTACAACATCCTCTCCGCCGATATTTATTATGTAATCAGTGTGTCTTATTATGTCATCAATACTTGCTTCATTACTGCCCGACAGAAAAAGCGGATAAAAGTTTATTCCGATTACTCCTCCGCTGTCCGCTATTTTTCTTATAAGTTCGTCGCTTAAATTCCTTGCATTATTTACTAATGCTCTTGCATTCGAATGGGAAGCGATTACAGGCATTTTGCTTGTTTTTAATACATCAATAGCCCCGCCGTCTGAAAGATGAGAAATGTCTGCGATAATTTTTTTCTCATTAAAAAATTCAATCGCCTCAAAACCGAGTTTTTTAAGCCCTTTTTCCATAACGTTATTATCCGCCGAATTGGGAAAAGCGAGGCAATTTTCGTAATTCCACGTAAGAGAAGCCATCTTTACGCCGAAATCGACTAATTTATTAAATCTTTCTGCATTATCTTCAATAAAACCGCAGCCTTCAGCGCTTAAAAGAGCATACATAGTATCATTATTATTTATTTTATCGGATATATGGCTTATGCTGTCTTTTGCAAGATTAATCTGAGTATAATAATTTTTAATCATACTTTCAAATTCGTCAGATAAAATAAGATTGCTGCTGTTAATAAAACCTTCATCCAAAAAAATAGCAAATGTTTGAATAAAACATTCACCTTTTTTTAGCTTTTCTATATCTACATGAAACGAATTTTTTAAAATATCCTGGTTTGAATCAGAATAATACAATCTGTTTATACAGTCGCAGTGCAAATCAATAAATTTCATAACTCAGCCCTTCAGCGGTTCTATCTCTCCTATTTCAAGCCCCGCGATCATCATATCCCAAGCTTCCAATAAATCGTGCTGATGCAGAGCAATCCAACCCATCGCAATTTTCACCTGCCTGTTCGGAACATTTCCCGAGACAAGCTCAATATTTTCAATAGTAATAAGCGCTCTCATTGTGCCGTAATGCAGAATAACAAAGGGCGACATATATTTATTAAAATGCATATGAATTTCCATATTTAAAAATTCGCTTATTTTCTTCATCCATCCACCATAGTCGAAATTAATTTTTTACTGTCTTAACGATTTTATATATATAATAACATTATTATCTTTTTAAAAAAACTAATTTTAATAAAAAAACTCCGAATTATGAAATTTTTTTTCATATCCGGAGTTCAGAAATTAATACGCAATGATTTAATTTGGTTTTTTTAATCTTATTAATAAAATAAGACCGATTATTGCCGCCGCGCCTGCTATAGCAAATGACATCGCTGTTCCCATAGCTGTTCCTCTTACCGCTCTTACAAGAATCGGACAGAGAACAGATGCCGCTCCGAAACCAATCATAACAAATGCGTAGTTTATTCCCGCATTTTTTATACCGAAATAATCTGTTGAAAGCGCCGGGAATGTGCCCAAAAAACCGCCGTAGAAAAACGCGAGAGCAACAAATAAGATAGGATATAAAAGTCCTTTTGCTCCCACTATTCCTATAATTACTGCTGCACTGCAGATAAATACAACAAGCAAAGTAATTTTTCGGCCAACTTTATCGGAAATTGAAGGCACTAAAAGACGTCCAGCCGCCTGGAAGATCGATGCGAACATAACGGCTGTGAGCGCCTGTGCAGGCGTTATTAACCTGTCTTTGCTCATTACTACAAACTGCGGATTAATAAGCATAAAACCGAGCACCGCCGAAAGCATTGCAAACGCTATTAGATAATAATATTTGGTTTTAAGCATTTCTTTAGGCTCATAATTTTTGCTTGTAGATGCTACTTTAACTGTATTGGGATTATAGTCAGCCATATAGCCTTCGGGAGGATTTTTTATAAAAATCGCGCCGATAACACCGACTGCCAATGTTACAAAAGCCAGTATCATAAACATTAATGACAAACTATAATTGTTTAAAAGATAACTGATAAACGGAGCAAGTATAAAACCCGATACGCCTATCATACAAAGAATACAGCCTGTTGCCATACCTTTTCTGTCAGGAAAATATTTTTGCATTGCAGCAATTAATGTATTGTACACAATACCAGTACCTATGCCGCATAATAATCCGAATGAAACTATTATCAGCCAGGAAGCTTGAACAGGCACAAAAGCCGTTAATAATAATCCCGCGAAGTTAATAATAATACCTGTAAATAATGATTTCTGAATTAAAAATTTACCTTGAAGTTTACCGCCTATAATGCTTCCCACAACAAACAAAGCAAGGTTTACAGAAAAAGGAATGCTTGCAGCAGACGTATCCATGGAATAATGTTTCATAATAAAAGGCTGTATAACACTCCATGAATAAAGCATGCCCGCCGTAAGCTGCACGAACATCCCCATAAATAACACTTTTGTTCGATTTACTTTAATAATGCTTACTTCATTCAAAAAAAATTCATCCCTTTCAAATTAGTATACTAATTATACAATATTATAAAAATTTGTATATACTATTTTTGTAATAAACTATATCAATTATTGCCAATAAAAAAAGCCTGATAATTCAGGCTTTTTTTAATTAAATCAGTTCTTTATTTTTTAATTCTTCTATTTTTTTATCGTCATATCCTAAAAGTTCTTTTAAAATTTTTTCATTATCCTGCCCTACTGTCGGAGCGCCTCTCCAAACCTTACCGGGAGTATCTGAAAACTTAGGCACAAGCCCGAATGCTTTTATATTTTTATCTAAAGTTTCATCTTTGTATTCTATAATGTCATCCCTATCAAGCCAGTGCGGATTAGAAACAACATCTGCCGCAGTAAGAACCGTAGAACATCCAACTTTAGCTTTATTAATTATTTCTTCAATTTCTTGCGCTGTTCGGTCAAGACACCATTGTTTTGATTTTTCATTAAGTTCCTGACCTTTTTGTGAGCTTACCGCCGCGGGTGAAGATGCGCATTCTTTGAAGGTATAGTACTCAGGGTCGAGACCTATTGCTTTTACGAACCTGGTATAAACTCCCGGTCCGAATGCTCCTATTGCAACCCATCTGTCATCTTTAGATTTAAACAAACCGTAAGGCTGGAATGCCGTAGCGTTTGTTCCTGTTCTTGATTTCAAAATACCGGCTTCGGTGTAGCTGACTATAGCATCTGAAAGTATTCTTCCCATAGCTTCAAACTGAGCAACATCAACAACCTGACCTTTTCCTGTCTGCTGAGCGCTAATATATGCTGCCAAAGCGCCGAAAACTGCCGTAAGAGCTGAAATGTAATCGTTAGTCCACGGCTTTGTAAGCATCGGGGGAGCAGGTTCGGGGTCCCCGTTTAAATGCATGTAGCTGCTGAAAGCCTGGCCAATCATATCATATGAAGCTCTGTCGCAGATTTTCGGATCCCCCCCGAACTGAGGTCTTCCGTATCCGCTGATATGAACTATTACCAGTTTGGGATTTGCTTTTAAAAGGTCTTCGTCTTTTATTCCGTATTTTTCAAGCCAAACAAGATTTTCCATGAAAATATCGGCATCCTTTAAAAGAGTCATAAAAATCTCTTTAATTTCAGGAATATTTAGATCCAGATTCATAGTCATGCTCATTCTGTTTCGTGCATCCTGAGCCCAGCTTGTGCTTACTTTTTTATCTCCGTTTTTAGCAAAAGGAGCAAGCCCTCTGTATGTATCCCCCGCGCCCGGTCTTTCTATATTTATAACTTCAGCGCCGAAATCCGCCATTAAATTTGCTGCGTGGGGCATAGCGACTATGCTTCCGCTGCATAAAACGCGAACATTTTTAAGCGGTCCGAAATCGGGAATTATTTTTTTTCTTTCACTCATTTTCATAATCTCCTTAGTTTATTTACTATTTTCGATTTTTTATTTCTTGAGTTATCGCAGGCACAATGTCTTTAAAATCGCCTACAATTGCGCATTGTGAAATTGTAATTATTTCAGCGTCCGGATTTCTGTTTATAGAAACAATATAACCGCTGTTCTGCATACCTACCATATATTGAACAGAACCGGAAATGGCAACATTAATAATTAATTTTGGTTTAACCGTTTTTCCGCTCTGCCCTATTTGGTCATAAGGTTCAATCCAGCCGTTATCTACAAGAGGTCTTGAGGCGCCGAGCTTACCGCCCATAGCGTCTGCGAGTTCTTGCAATAGCCGAATATTTTCTTTATCACCTATTCCTCTTCCCGCAGATACTATTATTTCAGCTTCTTCAATTGTAAGCCCACCTGTCTGCTGCTGTATTGTTTCTAAAATTACATAGTCTTTTTCTTCTTCTACTAAAATATCTTCTTTAATTATTATACCTTCAGCTTTTTTTCTCTCCTCAATAGGATTAAAAACTTTAGGCCTTAAGGTAGTCATTTGCGGCCTGTGATTCGGCATAATAATCTTGCACATAATATTTCCGCCGTATGACGGCTTTGTCTGGACTAAATTTCCGTCCTGATCGATTGATAAATCAAGGCAGTCCGCAGTCAGCCCTGTCTGAAGTTTAGCCATAACTCTGGGTGCAAGGTCCTTGCCTATGGAAGTTGCGCCAATTAAAAATATAGAAGGCTTGTACTTTACGGCAAGCTCATAAAGAACTTTAGAATAAGATATGGTTTTGTATTCTTTTAAATTGGGAGAGTCGACAATAATTACTTTATCGGAACCGAAATTTATTAATATTTGTGCTAATGAAGATACATTGCTTCCTAAAAGTACGGAAGTAATTTCCTCATTCGTTTCTTTTTTAAGTTCCACGGCTTTGCCCAGTAATTCAAAAGACACTTTAGATAACTGACCGTCTATTTGTTCTGAAAATACCCAAATTCCGCTATAATCATTAATATTCATTTTCTCATCCCTCCCTACAGCAATTTTTCCGCATGGAGAAGATCAACAAATTCTTTTGCGGCTTCTTCCGGGCAGCCTTTGATTATAATTGTGTTTATTTTATTTCGAACCGGCTCAAATATTTCTTTTACTGCCGTAGGTGAGCCTTTTAGGCCAATACGCTCTATATCACATTGCAAATCTATGTGATTCCAGACAGTTATCTGCTTTTTTGCCGCTTTCATGATATTTAAAGGACTTGCATATCTTGGGGTATTTAATTCTTTTGTTACCGTTATTACAACAGGCATTTTTACTTTCACTTTTTGAGTGCTGGACTCCAAAAGTCTGGACGCATAAACATATCCATCTGATATTTCTATACTTCTTGCAAAAGTAATTTGCGGAAGAGATAAAAACTCAGCAACAATAGGTCCGGTCTGACCCGTATCCGCATCAACCGCATGCCTTCCGAATAGAATGATATCAACATCGCCTATTTTTTGGATAGCTCTTGCAAGCGTATAACCCGTTGCAAGCGTATCGGCGCCGCCGAATTCTCTTGCGCTTAACAGTATTGCATCATCGCAGCCCATCGCCAGAGCTTTTTTTAATGAATCGTTTGTTTGCGGCGGCCCCATGCTTATTACCGTTATGTTGCCGCCGTGTTTTTCTTTTATTCGAATAGCTTCTTCTATCGCATTGTTATCAAAAGGATTGATAACGCCTTTGATATTTGTTCTGTCAAGGTTTTTTGTTTTGGGATCAATTTTTACATCGACCGTATCCGGCACTTGCTTTATACAAACAACTATCTTCATACATTAACTCTTTCTTTTTTATTTTTCTGCAAGTACGGTAGAGCCTACAAGTATTTTTAAGATTTCGCTTGTACCTTCCCCAATTTGAAGTAGTTTAGCGTCTCTTAAAAATCTCTCAACATGGTATTCTTTGCTGTATCCGTATCCCCCGAGCGTTTGAATAGCTTCATCGCAAGTTTTTACACACATTTCAGAACCGAAAATTTTTGTCATTGCCGCTTCTTTTGTGTGTCTTTTGCCTTGCGCTTTTAACTTAGCGGTGCTGTATGTCATAAGCTGGGTAGCTTCAATGCCTACTGCCATATTAGCGAATTTTTCCTGAATGGCATATAATTTAGCTATCGGTTTTCCGAATGCAACTCTTTGATTTGCATAATCTCTCGCAATTTTCATAGCATGCTCCGCAAGACCGGCTGCAATTGCCCCTATGCTTATTCTCGCTCCGTCCAGCGCTATCATCGCGATTTTAAATCCGCTGCCGACTTCGCCAAGCAGCTGACTTTTCGGTAATCTTACATTATCCAATATCAGTTCGCAAGTATTTGAACCGCGCATACCCATTTTATTTTCTTCTTTGCCTACGGAGAAACCAGGTGTGCCTTTTTCAATAATGAAAGCCGATATTCCTTTCGCTCCTGCATCAGGATCTGTTTTTGCCAAAACAACGCATACATCGGCAACTCCTGAATTTGTAATCCATGCCTTACTGCCGTTAAGCACCCATTCATCGCCTTCCAATTTTGCCGTAGTTTTTATGCCGGCGGCATCCGAACCTGCGCAAGGTTCAGTAAGCGCAAATGAGAAAATGCTGTCTGCAGCTGCCTTATGCAGATATTTTTCTTTTTGCTCTTCGCTGCCGTGATATAAAATAGTATCGGCCGCAAGCCAATGCGCATCTAAAAACAGAGCGATGCTTGCACTGCCTTTTGCAAGCTCATGAACTGTAATTGCGCTTATTATTGCGTCGCCTTCCGCTCCGCCGTACTTTTCCGGGAAATGTATTCCCATAAGCCCTGCTTGAACCATTTTTTTGTGCAGCTCGCGTGAAAATCCGTGTTTGTCCAATTCTTCATCGATTGGTGTGACTTCATTTTCTGTAAACTCTCTTACCATGTCCCGAATCATTAATTGTTCTTCGGTGAAATCGAAATTCATTTTTCTACCTCCAATATTTTTTATTGATATTTTGGGATATTGCTGTAAATATCAATTTGTTGTATATATTATAATTTACAAAAACCGAAAATACTATCAGATTTTGTCATATTATGGCAATAGATTAGAGATTTAGCTATTAGATTTTCCCAATAAAAAAGCAGCCATATTGACTGCTTTTTTAATAATTTTTTATTGATTTTTTGCTTTGTTTACTGTTAATGCAAATCTGCCTTTAGCGTTGTCGGGAATTCTTGTTCTTATTATTTCCGCCTTATTAAGCATTACAATAAGGATTCTTCCTTTCATTGCTTTTGTGAAGTTCTTCGTAAGCTCAACTTTTATATATTCGCTTTCTTCAAAGTCTTTCTGCTTAAGCGCTACAATTACCTCATCTTTTCTCATCTTAAGTTTCTTTTTAGTTTTCAGTAATTTTTCTTCTCCGCTGCCGTTATTTGCAATTGCTGTAATTTTTATGTTATATGCAAGCAGGAAGAAGATTATTATAATCGCCAGCGCTGATGCTGAAATGTACCAAATTGCATAATTATTCGACGCTTGCCAATAACCCTTGGCAACTTCTTCATCAGTAATAGTTATTGTCACGGTTGAGATATTACCGTTTTTATCCATTACTTCTATTGTATACGTGCCCGGTTTTGCATCTTTAAGCGTTATTGTATCTGCCCATTCTCCGTCCGGAAGTCTTACTTTATCCGCATCATCTATTATCTTGCCTATTTCATCCAAATCAACATCTACATCACCGCCGCCTTGTGTTATTTTATCGACTGTGGCGTCAAATTCGGTTCTGTTACCTGCTTTGTCGTATATCACGAAATGATAGATATCGTTTTTATCTACGTTATATATAATGTCACCTGTAGCTGACTGCTGATTGTTGTTTGGCAATATTAAATAATTATTGCCGCTTCCGCCCGGATCAGATTTTAATGTTAGTTTTATAGTTGCCCCGTTATCCGAAGCCGTTATGTCTATATTCGGTATAGCGGGTGCAAGTTTATCAATTTTTACCAGATACCCTCCGAATACCGTTTGATTGCCAAACTCGTCTGTGGCAAGAATATACACTGTATGTACACCCTCAGTAACAGTTAAGTGCGATGCTACAGAATATGCTTTATCTTCTATAGCGTAGCTGAAAGTAACTTTTGAGGCATCTTGCACTGATATTGCGGTTATAGTTACATTTTGATTCGTCCATGTTCCGGCGGTATAATTTCTGCCGTCCTGAGTTTTTAATGTTACTGTTATATTTTTAGGAGCATCTTTATCTACTTCAAGTTTTCCGGAATATCCGTAATCGCTCGTAAATTCTGCATCAGAAGCATTTACCCTGAATTGGAGATCAGTAATACTCTTAAGCGCTTGCGGTATAGCGAAATCATACTGCGTATCAGTAAGTCCCTTTTGTACTACCTGCCAAGACTGACCGTCATAATATTCAAGAGTGTATGAAAGCACATCGCCGTCAATATCAAATCCTGTCCATGTAACATGAATAGTTGAGCCTGTGCCATATCGCTCCTTATCTTTGGGAGTTATAATTACAGGTGTTGCAGGCGGGTCGTTTACGCTAAGTACAGTTATTGTAATATCCGCGCTTGCGCTTCCTCCATGGCCGTCCGACATTGTGTATTTAAACTTATCTTCTCCGCTGAAAGTATCATCCGGTTTATAATAAATTTTACCGTCCTTTATTTCAGCTGTGCCGTTATCGGGTTTATCCACACTTACGAGCGCAAAATCACTCTTGCTGTGAGTCTGTTCAACGTTTATATCGCTTTGAGTATCTACATCTGTATCATTTGATAACACGTCAATTATAACAGGGTCTTCATCATTAGTTTGCGCAATATCGTTTTGAGCTACAGGATTATCATTTACCTGATGTATTGTTATACTTACTGCACCTTTATCTAAAGCTTCTCCGTCGTCTGCGTTATATTCAAAGCTGTCTGTTCCGTTGTAGTTCGCATTAGGAGTATACAGTATCTTATTATCCTCTGTTACCGATATTGTTCCGTGTGCAGGTTTTAACAAGCCTGCTTCGTCTATTGAGATGCTCAGAACTTC
>JAAZOI010000280.1 GCA_012797825.1 Eubacteriaceae bacterium
AAGCCTTTGGCGGTTGCCATGCCTATTCTTATTCCCGTAAATGAGCCGGGACCTGCCGATACGGCGAAAGAGTCAATATCGTCTATATCCATTCTTAAATTAGAAAGCAGGCTGTCGCACATAACTAAAAGCTTTTCGGAATGTTTAAGTTTAAAGTCGGTAAACAGCTCGCCGTAAAGTTTAGCTTCGTCCATAACGGCGGCGCTGCACGCTATAGTTGATGTATCTATCGCAAGTATTTTCATCTGATTATCCTTCGTTTGGGCAGGAAGAGAAAATTATTTCCCGCTCGCAGTCGTTTATCTTATTAATCCGCACTGTTTTATATCCGTAATTTTTAAGTATATGCATCGCTATATCGGGCCACTCAATTAAAACAATACCGTCAGAATTTAAATATTCCTCAAATCCCGTTTCAAAAAGGTCTGAGGCTTTCTGAATACGGTACAAGTCCATATGGTATATAACGCTGTCGCCTTCGTATTCGTTTATAATAGTAAAAGTGGGGCTTGTGGCTTCTTGTGCTTTTTTTTGTTTGGCGACTCCCTTTACAAAAGCGGTTTTCCCCGCGCCCAAATTTCCGTACAGCAAAACTATATCGCCGCTATGCAGATCCTCTGCGTAAGCGCGCGCTATATCTTGAGTTTCTAATTCATTATGAGATATTTTTACAAAATTTGTATTTTCCATATCAACAATTATAACATCATAAATACAATAATAGTAGAAATTATATGATGCAGACTACCAATCTATTATACATTAACATTAAAAATTTTAAATAATATTTTTGGGGGTTTACTGAATGGCAACTCAGGCTGACTATATAAAGGCCGCGAAAGAAAAAGGACTTTCCGATGAATACGTCGTACAGTCGTCAAGGAATATTGAGCAGTTAGAAAAGGAAGGCAATTATGTAAACTGGCAGTGGTATATCACCTACCTTCCCGAACCGTTTGACGAATAACATATCTGATATTAAATAATTCATGTAACAGTAGTTAAAGAAAAAGGCTTGCCGGGTATAAGGTAAGTCTTTTATTTGCGCTTGTTCTCTTTGCTCGGCGGATGTATATTTGATTTCCATATGATTTATTTGCATCGGCTGATAGATATGCGTTTGGTTGTATCTTAATCTGCTGATATTTAAATAGTGATTAAAGAAAAAAATTACCAATAGTTAAGCAAGCGTTTTTTTTAAATCCGACATATGTATGCGAGTTTGTATGTATCTTAGTTTTACAGTTATTTAAATGCGTAAAAGCGTTTAAATAAAAAGGCTTACCGATTAGCAGGTAAACCTTTTATATTAATTATTCTATTTTATTTGATATGCGATTATTTAACGTCCGATAGATTTGAGCCTGTTTTTATTGGCAGTTTGACTTTAAAGGTCAGTTTCTTAACTAATCAGCAGGATCGCCTTTTCCTATATAAAACACTTCTCCAGTACTTACCGAAAATACCACAACTCCAATACTCATAGTGCTTTCTCTGCTAAGCAGCTGACCTGTAACTACCCATGAGTCGCCTTTTTTGTTTTTAGTTACTATTACGGTTTTAGTTTCAGTCCATTTATCGTAATATTTGTCAAGTATGGAAGCACCGATTTTTGCCGCCTCGTTAGCGTCAGACGCGGTTTTATATTCTCCGCTATAATTAATTTCAGAAGCGTCTTTCAGTTCATCAGCCGATGAGCCGTTTATGTACAGCCCCGAACAGCAAACATCATCATTATTTTCTGTTAAATCTAACACAATATAAACTGCCTTCGAATCCGATAGCGTTACGCCGTAATTAAACATAATGCGAAACGTAACGCAAACCAGCAAAGCAATGCCTAATATAGCACAAGAAATAACAAGTATAGCTCTTTTCAAATTAATCTACCCGCTTATTTATTAATTAATAATAATTACGCCAAGCAATTAAGTTTCTTATCTGTACCTGCTTCTGTTTTTCATAACTTTTATTCTAAGTTTTATCATTTTGTAAATATCCGGTCCGAAAAATATAAAGAAATTCAAAAGCGAGCCTATTATCGCTATGCGGTCGTTTGGAGTGCCTTTTATTAAGACGTAAGCGTAAAACGCGGCGTCAAAATACGCAAGGTATTTCACTTTTATGGGTATTACAAAGAAAAACAAAACTTCCATATTCGGATACAGCATCGCGAAAGCGAAAAACAGCGATAAATTTAAATAGGTTCCTACAATGGTGTATCCCGATATCATCGAAGCCGCTGCCGTAAGAATTATACCCAGCAAATAATAAACGTTGAATTTAAAGCTTCCCCATCTGTGTTCAAGCGAAAGCCCTATAAAGTAATAAAAATACAAAGTAATCGCCGTTAAAATTATGCTTACGTTGGGCGGCACGAAAACGTAAGTTATAATTCTCCATACCTGCCCCTGCATAACAAGGTTCGGCACAAGAGCCATATATGACACTAAGCTGAACGTTGTGAATAAATACGACGTCAGATAAACAATCGCATTTAAAATTGTGATATGCAGCATCAGATTTTTTATAGCGAATCTTCCGAATTTTCTTTCCATCTTATATAAAAATTTCATTACTTTTCCCCTGTTTGAAAATATAGCAATATTATTTTATATTGTATGCCATAAAATGTAAATTATTTTATTTTTATATATAAAATATATTTCAAGTCAATATATATGCATATTAATTAAATTTATATACAAGTTATGGTAAATTATGGTATAATAACGCAACGATATATAATTATATTAATAATTTAATATTTTTTTCGGACTATATTATTTAAAGCAGGGTGCATGATGAATAAGGAACAACTTGAAAATTATTTGCAAAAAAATCCTTTTGAACAGCTGAGTAATATTGTTTTTATTTTAATGTCAGATGAAATATCCGCATTAAAATTAAAACCCGGCGAAAATATTAATATTTCAAAGATTGCTTATGAGCTGAATATCAGTATAACTCCCGTCAGGGATGCCTTAATCAAACTTAATGATTATGGATTTGTAAAAAAATATCCTAATAAAAAAGGTTATTATGTATCTGATTTAGAGCTTAATGATATTTTAAAAGTATTTAACGCGCGGATTGCAGTTGAAGGAAGCGCGGCTTTTTTATGCGCTCAATATAAAAAATGCCCTAATATCGACAGGCTTTCAGAACTTGCTGAGGATTTTAAGAATTCTTATACATTTGATTTAACTAAATTTAGTGATTTTGAATTTCATAGATTATTGGTTGAATCAAGCGGCAATGAATATTTAATGGAATTTTATAATTTAATAGAAAAAAAAGCTTGGCGTTATCAAAGTTTTATTATGATTAATGTTTCTACACTTTTTGATCTTAATAATCCTTCTATCGAAAGTTTCGCTACTCAGCACCTTGCCGTTGTAAATGCAATTAAACAGAATATTCCTCATCTTGCGGAACACGAAATGAGAACTCATATAAAAACAGGTCTAGAAAAAGTCTTGCTTTTATATAATTTAAATTCAAAAAATTCTTTCAAAATTAATATCTAAATGAGTATGAACTTTGCTTATTTCCATAACATTTTACTTGGTTTGCTATTATTAGCAAATTGTATTAAATTAGAATACTAATAAATCTAATTGTAAAAAAGTATTAATTATAATAAAATATTTAAATAAAAATCTATCAACTATATAATTAGGTGCATAATGAATAGGCAGCAGCTGGAACAATATTTGCAAAAAAATCCTTTTGTACAGATAAAAAATATAGTTTTTGATTTAATATCCGAAGAAATAATTACTTTAAAATTAAAACCGGGAGAAAATATAAATATCTCCCAAATCGCCGAAGATTTAAACATCAGCATTACGCCTGTCAGAGAAGCCATAATTAAATTAATTGATTACGGATTTATTAAAAGATATCCTCATAAAAAAGGTTATTATGTAGCCTCATTTGATATTGATGATATTATTAAAGTATTTTACGCAAGAAAAACAATAGAGAGCAAAGCAGCCTATCTTTGCGCGCAAAATAAAAAATGCCCCAATATTGAAAAATTAACTATTCTTGCAGATGCTCAGAAGAATTCATTTTATGACAATACTGCTGTCTCTAATGATTTTGAATTTCATAAGCTGCTTGTTTTCTCGTGCGGAAATAACTATTTAATTGAGTTCTACAATTCAATAGAGCGAAAAGCGCTAAGGTATTTAAAGTCAAATTTAGTTAATCTTGCGGGTGATTATTATTCAAAACATCCCGGTATTGAAAGTCTTGCTACGCAGCACACGTCAATTGTTAATGCGATTATGCCGGAGTTGGCTGAAAAAGAGACGGCAAATCACATCGAAACAGCTTTGAAAAATGCTTTATATTTTTATAATTCAAATAAAATTAATATTTAAACAAGTAGTTTAATTACATATTTTAAACGTTTTATTATTAATATTGAAAATATCTTATTATAATATTAAAATAGCGTACATTGAAGCTCTTTTACATTAAAAATTATTTTTGTACCTGTATTCAGAAATATATAAAACACACACCACCGTTTAAAATTTCTGAATCTGTTGCATTGTGGATAATTTCAGCTTAGCGAACAAGTAATACTCTACCCGTCTGATATTATTTGTTCGCTTTGCTGTTTTCTAACTATATTTATAATAAAAACGAGGCTTAGATGCCCTCTTTTTTTATTTAAGTCAATATTTATTTGATTACAAATTATCAGGTATAAATTACTTTACCATTTATTATTTAAAAAAATATTAAACTCAGATATTTTTTATACTTTTTTAAAATTTGAAATTATTTAGAAATTTTGTTATTAAGAATATTACAAAAAATATTTTCAAAGGAGGTTAAAACGTAACTATATTAAATAATATTTTTAATTTATATTCGGCAAAAGCGTAATATTTGCTGAATATTAAAAACCAAATAATTTCAGTAAAGCGAACAAGTAAATCCCCGTCTGTTTATTTTATTTGTTCGCTTTGCTGTTTTTATAATATTCAAAAAAATACGCTTTCACCTCTGTTTGTTATTAATTAAGTAAATTATTTTTTATTATAATTTTTTTAATTTTTCAAATACTACAATTAATATTATTAAAGGGGTGAATAATAATGGATAATAAATCCGGCAAAACTGACAAAAAGCCTAAAAAGACCGCATTGCAAGGCGCTGAAAAAGGCATTACGAAAACAAATGACAAAAATGCAGGTCAGAAGAACAGCATAGAAAATAAAATGAACAACTGCAAAAGCTAAATTAATCAAATTTATAAGCTCACTTTAAAATTAAAGGGGCTTACGCCCCTATTTGTATTTAAAAATCATCATCCTTAATTTCCGATGAATTCAAATTGCCGTCCGCATGATATGTAAGCTCAACAGTCCAGCCGTTGTAGCCTTTTTTATCCTCCGTAAAATCAAATGTATCATCCGTTTTATAATATTCAGTATTTTTACCGAATAAGTATTCTTCGCCGTACCATTTCTCACCGCAGGCGTATCTGAGTTCGTAGCTGCCAAGCGGAACAAGTATATCCAGGCTTTCGCCCGCTCTTATAAACATTGCCATATCCGTCTTATCTGTTTTAATGTTTACAAGCTTTATGTAATAGCTATCCGTCTCATCTTTGGGGATTATAATTTCTAGCGGAGCCACGTTTTTACCGCTTGCGTTTTCCGCTATTATCCCTGTCTGCGGCATCGCCACCTCTTTGCCTTCAAGAGGATCATGGCTCATTATTGAATATATACCTATTGCTATTGCTATAAGA
>JAAZOI010000023.1 GCA_012797825.1 Eubacteriaceae bacterium
CGATTTTACTACATAATTCTTACTCTCAAGCGTCAAAAGAAGCCTGAATGCGGCGGCTTTGCTTATATTCATATGCTTTAAAATTTGCGCTAAAGATAATTCTTCATAATCGTTAAGCAAGTCAAGTATATCCAGAGCGTGAGAAAGAGAACTTAATAAATATTTATCGTTTTCCATATTAAACTCCTGCTGATTATTTTACTATTTTACTAGTCCACCTATTGACAATCAAGCTTTTTAATTATAATATATTCGTGGTATATCTTTATAATAAACAATGTTTCTTATAAAGAAACAAACTTATTATATCATATAATATAAAAAAGGAAAGGGTGAATTTAATGATTAAGCTCAAATTTTACGGGTTGGGCGGACAAGGCGTTGTTACTGCATCAAAAATATTGTCAACGGCAGTCTCGCTTTATGAAGGAAGATACGCAATAACTGTTCCGTCGTACGGATATGAAAGACGAGGCGCGCCTGTTAACACAAGCATAGTAGTAGACGACGAGCCTGTTTTAGTAAACTGTTTTGTTTATGAGCCTGATATCGTTGTTGTTTTCGATGCGAGCATTATTGAAAAAAACGTAAACATCAGCGAAGGCATACATAAAGACAGTATTTTAGTGTTAAACACCGAAAAGGCAAGCGTACTTGATAAGTATTCTAAGTTCGGATTTAAAGAAATATTCTATGCCGACGGAACCGAAATAGCGCACGAAATAACAGGAGTCGCTGTACCGAACGGGTCTATGATGGGCGTGCTTGCAAAAACAGGAGTGGTAGGAATTGATTCAGCGGAAAAAGCGGTAGAAGAAGTTTTCGGAAAGAAAGTGGGTGAACTAAATGCAAAAGCAGCAAGAAAAGCATACGAAGCAACTAAAAAAATGTAGAGTGCTGGGCCCTGTAGCTACAAAATTCACAGGCGGCAACACAGGAAGCTGGAGACTTGAGAGACCTGTTGTTAACTTTGATGCGTGCATCAAATGCGGAACATGCGCGATGTATTGTCCGACTGATGTAATAGAGATAGATAAAAACGCTAAAGAATGCGTAAAAATTGATTATTATTACTGCAAAGGCTGCGGCATCTGCGCAAAAGAATGCCCCAAAAAATGCATATCAATAGTGCCTGAAAGGAGTGAGGAATAATGTATAAGATGTTAGACGGCAACACAGCGGCAGTGGAAGCGATGAAGCTTGCAAGAGTTGATGTAATTGCTGCATACCCCATTACTCCTCAGAGCACGATATCGGAAAAATTATCCGAAATAGTTGCATCAGGAGAGATGAAGGCTAAATATATAAGAGTTGAAAGCGAACATACTGCAATGTCTGCTTGCATAGGCGCTTCTCTGACGGGCTCCAGAGCAGGTACGGCGACAAGTTCTAACGGTCTTGCGCTTATGAATGAAATGATAGTTGCGGCGGCAGGAATAAGAGCTCCCATAGTAATGCCTGTTGTAAACAGAGCTATCGCGACTCCTTGGTCGCTTTGGTGCGAACATATGGACACTATGTCCCAGAGAGATTTGGGCTGGATGCAGTTTTTTACACAGAACTGCCAGGATGTTTTGGATTACACAATAGCGGCATATAAAATAGCTGAAAACAAAGATATTATGACACCAGCAATGGTTTGCCTTGACGGATTTTTCCTGTCTCACTCAATGCAGAAAATTAATGTTCCCGCGCAGGAAGATGTTGATAAATTCCTTCCCCAATATGAGCTTACCAACAGCTATCTTAATCCGCAAGATCCTATGTTTGTATCGAATGTAGTAGGAATGAACGACTATACGGAAGTAAAATACCAGCAGAAAGTGGCAATGGATAACGCGTTTGATGTTATAGAAAATGTATTTGGTGAATTTTATGCGAAATTCGGAAGAAAATTAAACATAATTGAAGAATATAAGACAGAAGACGCGGACGTTGTTTTAGTATGCATGGGATCAATGACAGGGACTGTAAAGTATGTAGTTGATAAAATGAGAGCAAAGGGCAAAAAAGTGGGGATGGTAAAACTTGTTGTGTTCAGACCTTTCCCGTACAAATACATCTATGAGGCGTTAAAAGATAAAAAAGTTATAGGCGTATTTGACAGAAACTCGTGTCTGGGCGGGCAGTATCCTCCGGTATGCACCGAAGTTATAGCAGCCCTTAAAGGCACTGATGCCGATATAAGAGATTATGTAGGCGGCCTGGGAGGAAGAGACGTTAATCCTTCCAATATAGAAAAAATATTTAATGAGCTTTTAGATATTCACAGCGGCAAAAGCTATAAGCATACAAACTGGATTGACCTTAAAGAAAATCCTATGGATTCTAGGGAGGTGTTTAAATATGTATGAAATAATTAAAGACAGCAAAGGAACGCTAAACCACGGCATAAGCGCGTGTGCGGGATGCGGTATGGAACTGCTTGCAAGATGCGTATTTGACGTATTGGGCGAAGATATAATAATAGTTATTCCTCCCGGATGCGCGGCGCTGCTTACAGGCATGGGCGCGGAATGTGGAATAAAAGCGGCTGGGATGATGTGCAACCTTGAAAACACAGCTTCTACCTGCTCGGGCATAAGAGCGTCGCTTGACTCACAGGGCAATGACCACACAACAGTTGTAGGGTTTGCCGGAGACGGAGGAACGCTTGATATAGGACTTCAGTCTTTATCGGGCATGATAGAGAGAGGCGATAAGGTACTTTATATATGCTATGACAATGAAGCTTACATGAATACAGGCATACAAAGCAGCTCTGCAACGCCTTTCCTTGCCAGCACCACGACGCAGCCTGCGGGCAAACCTACCGTAAAAAAAGATTTAGTAGGCATTGCCATGGCGCACGACATTCCGTATGCTGCGACAGCATCGCTTCATAACATAGCGGATTTAAAAAAGAAAATACAAAAAGCGAAAGACACAGACGGTCCGAGCCTTATACATGTTTTAATACCTTGTCCTACCGGCTGGAGGTCGGATCCGGCTGATACAATTACGCTGGCAAGAGCAGCCGTAAATACCGGCGTATGGGTATTATACGAATATGAAAACGGTGAGGTTACAGTTAATTATAAGCCGAAAGAACTGAAACCTATAGAAGAATATATCTCTCTTCAAGGCAGATTTAAAAAAGTTACTGAAGAAGAGAAAGCTCAAATGCAAAAAATCGTTAAGCAAAGTTATGAACGTAAAATAGCTAAACTTGAAAAATAAAATATATAAATAATCTAAATTTGTATAGAGAATTGAAAAGCAAGGGCAGAGTAAAAGACCGATAAACAATATCGGTCTTTTACTTTTTTTTAAACAGCCGCATTTTAATAAATGTAATGGGTAATAATATTTTTGTCACAATGACGAAACAAATTACAGTTATTAAGAGGAACAGCGTATGAAAAAAATAAGCAATCAGGAATATAAAAAGCTATACGAGCAGAAAAAGCCGAAAGAGAAAATATTTCTCAACTGCGTAAAAGCGTTTATAGTCGGCGGAATAATATGCATTATTGGGCAGGGTATAAATGATATTTTAGTAAAAGTAATGGAGATATCAAAAGAAAACGCCGCTTCGTACACTTCAATAATCCTGGTATTTTTAGCGGCATTGCTTACCGGGCTCGGAGTATACGATGAAATAGGAAAATTTGCGGGAGCAGGCAGTATTGTGCCTATTACAGGGTTTGCAAATTCGGTAATATCTCCCGCGATGGAATTTAAAAAAGA
>JAAZOI010000281.1 GCA_012797825.1 Eubacteriaceae bacterium
GGCATTCGCAAGGCGCAGTAAATGAAGGGTCGTCCCAAGTAATTCCTAAAATTATGGTATCTTCACACAACAAATTATTTGCCTTCGCCCAACTTTTTAATTTTTCCATTAGAGCTTTATTGTCGCCGCCGTATGCTCCCTTTCTTCTTATATACGCAATCTCATATGAAGGAAATTTTTCAGCGGTAATATTCATATTTTGTTCCTCCTTATATTAATAATATCTATCTGCCATAAGAGTAATATGATTTAAAATATAAATCAAAATAATTTTTAAAATATTTACTAATATTTTAAAGGAACAATCAGATAATGAAAGTTTAGTGTTCTTAATAAATCAAAGGAGACTGTTTATTATAACAGTCTTTATTTAACTATATAAAAATTATATATTTACGCTTTTATTATAACTTTGCAGCTTTCCCCGTCCATTAGCGTGCTTATAATCTCTATATCGCTGTTTTTTATTTCTCCGTTAGTTACCGCTGTAATCATCGCAAACATCGGATCCAAACACCAGCCTTTACAGGGGTTTGCCCCTCCCATTTTCTTGCTTAACGCGCATAATTTGCACATTGTCGCAGTCGCGCAATATCCGTCAGTAAGCTTTTCTACTTTCCAATTCGCGCACCCGAAAGCGTCTGATAGTTTAATAAACACATCTTCTACTTTTTCAACTCCTAACTGCTGATTAATAAAGGGAGCTGTCTGATGCTGTCTTTCTTTCTTTTTTTCAACTACATAATCAAGCACCTTTAATTTTTCATAAGTATTGACTGTTTCGGCTAGTGCAGCCGCGTAAGTATTTTGCATTAAAGCAAGTTTTTTTTCAGTTTCCATATTTTTATTCTCCTTAAATATATCATTATTTAACGTTCGTTAAATAGAGTTCAAAAAAATTATTGAAGTATAATAGAAAGTTCTTCACGTATTTCATCTTCTGAAATATATCTGCCTTTTACTACTATGCTTTCAATTAAATTTTCCATCAGATGCACAAGCGTTCTTACAACAACTACCCCGTCTTTTTGAGTTTTCAAATGAGGCATAATTAATTCATAATGCCTCGGCAATATATTTTTTTCCCATTTATCCATAATTTCCATAAGCTCCACGTCTCCGTCAAAAGATAAGTATACTTTGACTCCCAGTCTGTAAACTTTTTTGTCATAGTCGCTTAAATGATTAATCTGGTAAACAAACTGAGTATAAAAGTCTAATAAATTTGTTATTCTGAGCATATTTGCCTGTCTTGCTATAATATCAAAATAATCCTTTTTGATAATTTCATAAAACAGTTCTTTTTTGCTTTTATAATAGTAATAAACCATCGGAAGCGAACATCCAACGTCCTGTGCAATATTTCTTATTGTAGCTCCGTGATAACCGTCTTTATTAAAATGTTCAACAGCCGCTTGTTTAATTTTTAATTTTAAATCATCAGTCATATTATTTATCTTTCTTTAACGTTCGTTAAATATATTATATGTCATAATATTTTTTTTGCAATATAATTTTTAATAATTTTTTATATCTTAATGTCGCTTGACTATTAAAAAGATAATAATGTAGAATAATATTAAATTATAAATTAAGGAGATGATTATGAGTAAGCATAAAAAAATCAGTTTTAAAAAAATATTACTTAATACTTTGTTTTTATTAATCGGCTCAATCCTTGCGGCAGTAGGTCTTGAAATATTTCTCGTTCCGAATAACATTATTGACGGCGGCATAATCGGCGTTTCAATTATTTTAAGCTATCTTTTAAATATTCCATTAAGCATATTTATAGTAGTTTTAAATCTGCCTTTTTTAATTTTCGGGTATAAACATATAGGTAAAACATTTGTGTTATGTTCTTTGTTTGCAATAATATCGCTTTCTTTTTGGGTGTCGATATTTCATCCGATTCCTGGGCTTACAGACGATACGCTTCTTGCGTCTGTATTCGGAGGCATAATACTCGGTTTGGGCGTAGGCATTATCATACGCTACAGCGGTTCGTTAGACGGCACGGAAATGGTCGCAATCGTGCTTTCTAAAAAATCATCATTTTCAGTTGGTCAGATAGTAATGTTTTTCAACGTTTTTATATTAAGCAGCGCGGGGCTGGTATTCGGCTGGGACAGGGCTATGTATTCGCTTATAGCTTATTTTATTGCATTTAAAGTCATTGATATGACAGTGGAAGGAATAAATGAGGAAAAGGCCGCAGTGATTATTTCAGATAACCATGAAGAAATAACTGACGCAATTCTTTCAAGACTCGGCAGGGGAGTTACTCTCATTGAAGGCAGAGGCGGTTTTTCAAAAAGAGAAAAAACCATTATTTATTCTGTAACTACTCGCCTCGAAATAGCGAAATTAAAATCAATCGTATACGAAAAAGACCCTAATGCTTTTTTAGTTATGAGCGATGTTTTTGACATAATGGGCGGCAAACATAAAAAACGCTCGATACATTAATATCAATTATTAAAGCGGCTTAATTTATTGCGCATATAAAGCGTTTGCGTCGGTAATGCGAAATCAATACCCCTTTTTTCAAATTCTTCTTTAATTTGAAAGTTTATTTCTTGTTTAATTTCCATATATTCATTATAGTCAGCACTTAATACATAATATGCAATTTCATAATTTAAACTGTAATCCGCAAACTCAGAAAAATGCGCTCTGTTAAAAGCCGCATTATTAGCGCTGTTTATAATATTTTTTATAATTGCGGGTATTTCTCTTAATTTTTCTGCCGCAGTATTATAAGTTATGCCTATTTTAAACAATACTCTTCTGTTTTGAAGTCTTTTATAATTTTGAATGCATGTGCTTAGCAATTCTTTATTTGAGAAAATCAACTGCTCTCCGTTTATGCTTCTGAGTCTCGTTGTCTTTATTCCTATATGTTCAACATTACCCATATAATCTCCGGAAACTATAAAATCGCCAATCTCAAAAGGTTTGTCAAACAAAATTGAGAAAAACCCGAAAACATCTTCAAGTACTGCTTGCGCGGCAAATGCCACTGCAATGCCTCCTATTCCAAGACCTGCGATAACGGCAGTTAATTTAACGCCGGCATTCTCTAAAAACAAAAATAACGCGGCTATCCATATAATGAATTTGATTATATTTTCAATCCATTTTAAACCCTCTGCGCTTGCTTCATTATTTTTCTTTTTCCAATATTTATTTAAAATGAAAACAGATATTGTTGATAAAAACAGTGCTCCGAAAAATATAACTGCAGCCATAATAAGAATATCAAGAATTTTATTTAGAGCGCTGTTTAAAGTCAAAATACCCAATGAATAATGCAACAATATTAATAATAATACAGGTGTCAGATATTTTTTAACGGCCTTAATCATTGTATTGTAAACAACAGCTTTTGTTTTTTCAGCTTTCGCAAAATAATGTTTAAGCAATACTTTTCTTAATATTGATATAATAATAATACCGGATATCAATATTAATAAAAATATAAGATAATCCGATATCGTATTATTAAAATATACTCTACTTAATAACTCCTGCATTTATCTCTCCTGTTATCAGCATAAAATAGGCATTTAATTTTACTTAATTAGATGTATTATAAGCAATTAAACAGGAAAATATTTGCAATCTTTTTATAATAATATTATTTTATAAATTTTAATAATTTTTCTTTGTCAAAACCCCATATTACTTCATTGCCTATAACAAATACAGGTACTCCTTTTAAATTCAGTTTCGAATGTTCTTCCTTCGCAGTTTTATCTTTATTTATATCTTTTTCAACATAAGGTATTTTGTTTTCATCCAAAAACTTTTTCGCCATTTTGCTGTATTTGCACTTGCTGGTAGTGTATATAATTATTTGTTTCATTGAATTTATCTCCATATTAATAATCTATATTATTTTATTGCGCAATAAAAAAAGAGTGCCTAAACACTCTTATTTTGTTAATATCATTTAAATTTAATTAGTACGTAAAATGATGCGTTTGATGATTTGTTGTTTGATACTTTATTTATATTAACATTTCTCATTAACAATTTTACTTTTACTTTATTATTCTCAATTATAAATGTAGCGTCTTTTTAAGGTATTCCTTCTTTAGACTGACCGTAATTTTCATATCTCGAATACAGCTCATCCGTATTAAAACGAATTATTTCGTTTTTATTACTGTCATAAAGAACTATATCGTATTGGTTAGTTAATTTTTCTTTAACAAGATTATAATTTTTATTTAAGTAATTAATTGTGCATATGGCGCTTTCAGTACTTTCCTCGCTGTTAATATATGCTTCTGTTAATACATCATATCCGCCTATATTAACGGAGTTGTTTGTATTAAAATATACCGATATATATGAATCGTTATTTTGAGGCATATCGTATTGATTAAAGCCGAATGTATTATAAAAATCCCTGTAGATTTCAAAATCTTTACCCAACCATGCAACTTTTGAAGAATATTTATTTGTGCTTAAATATTCTACGCTATGAACTATGATTTTTTTATCGTCATTTGAAATTGAACTGTTTGGTTTTATTTTATTATTTTCAAGCATACTGTTTTTCACAAGAACTGTCTCTAGTCTGTTTGTCTGGTTTATTCTGCTTACTGTAAACGCGTCTATAGGCGGGATGACTGATATTACACAGAATATTATAAACACAGCCGCAATTATGCCGTTTTTGCGCTGCTTAAAGCACATCAAAACGCCTGATGCGGCGGCGAATATGCCGAACAGAATAACATAATATCTTTCGTGTGTAACGCCTGTATTGCTTATATTGACAATAGACGCCGCAATCTGGAACAACACAATTACGATAAGCGCTTTGGGGAATATAAGTCTGAAAATAGAAACAAATTTGTTTTCCAGTCTGCTTGTAATTATAAATGTTATTATAACGGCTATAGCGTAAGTTATAAGCATAGGCTCAAGCAGATTATTGGTCCAAAAGTCTTTTCCCACGTTTATTGCTATATAAGCTAAAAGTATTATCGTATAAAATGAAATAAGAGGTATTATGATATACGAGAATAGTATGTCTACAAATTTCGGGCAGTGAACCGCTTTTATTACAGCCTCGTCATTTTCATCAATTTCAGGTTTGTATTTCCCGGGATATATTGGAATATACGAAAGGAAAAACATAGGGCCGAAAAGCACAAATATAATATCCGCAATATACGAATACGCTTTGTAACTTATAGGATATATTAAAGTGTGCACAGCAGCTATTATAAGGCTTAATCCGCCCATTATTATCCCCGCGTAGAATATTGTCAGGAAAAACGCCTTGAAAACAGCCATAAAACTGTCCTCAAATTTTATTTTACTTTTTACTGCGGGCACTAAAACAAACGCGATAAATAACGCAGAAAGAACAAC
>JAAZOI010000282.1 GCA_012797825.1 Eubacteriaceae bacterium
AACTAAGGCTTACTTGACTTAAAAGCAGCGCTTTCATGGGGTTCACACCGATTAATATAAAAAGCGCGCCGGGGAGCATTGTTATAAATCTCCTTATATTAAGAGGGATTTTATAATCCGCAAAGCCGTCCATTACAGTTTCTCCTGCCATAGCGCCTACTGCGGATGAAGAAAGCCCCGAGGCTAACAGCGCGATACCGAATGCTCCGCTTGACAGGCTTCCAAGCAAAGGCTCTAAAGATTTATGGGCGACTTGGATAGAATCTACCATTAATCCGTTGCTGAAAAATACGGAAGCCGATACTATTACCATTGCCGCATTTACAATAAATGCAATATTCATTGCGATGATAACATCTATTTTTTCCATTTTTAAATGGTTCTTTTTTTCTTCATAAGTTATGTGATGATTACGGGGTTGAACAAGCTGCGAGTGCAGGTAAATAACATGAGGCATTACGGTGGCCCCAAGCATGCCTGCGGCAATTAATACCGCCTGCCCGCCAGGCAGGGAGGGAATGAGGGTATGCAGCGCAACTTGAGGCCAGTCGGGTTTAGCCAGAAAAAGCTCTATTATATAAGCGCCGCAAATAATCGCAATCAGTATACTGATAACAATTTCGACGGCTCTCTGTCCGTACTTCTGCAAATAAATTATCGCGTATGTTATTAAGGCAATGATTATTACAGCGAGTCTTATCGGTATGGCAAACAGAAGATAAAGCCCCAATACGCCTCCGATAAATTCTGCCATGGTTGTGGCCATTGAAGCAATAATTGCTATAAAGTAAAAAAATCCGTTTAATTTTTTGGAAAATACTATTTTGCACATCTGAGGAAGGTTTTTATCTGTTGCGATACCAAGTTTTGCGGACTGTATCTGTAAGAAAATCGCCATAATATTCGACCATAAAATAACCCAAACCAAATTATAATTAAATATCGAGCCCCCGCTGATGTTTGTTGCAAAATTACCGGGATCTATATAAGCAACGCTTACTATAAAAGCCGGACCTAAAAACTTAAACAGATGTTTTATTTTATATAAAAAATTGTTTTTAATACTTTTTTCACTGAATAGTATAACATTTGGTTTAATTGCTGCTTCTTTATTTTGCATTATCATACCTTTTCTGACAACAAATGAATTAGTTATAAATAACTTTATTTTATTAAATTAAGAATCTTAGCCGTATCTAAGTTCTTTTACAAAATATGAAAGCAATTTTATAAATGTTACATATAAAATGATATTTTTCAAAAATTCTGCATAGATATTAATATCATCAATACAGGCAGGTAATTATGGGAAATGAAAATTTTTATACATTTAACGAATATATGAAAAAACATGACAGCGCTCTTACTGCGTCAATGGAAGATTATCTTGAAATGATATTCAGGCTGTCTGAAAAAACAGGATTTACCAGAATACACGAACTGTCTGACGCGCTTAATGTTCAGCCGCCTTCGGCTACTAAAATGGTCCAGCGTCTGGGAAAGATGAATTTAATTAAATATGAAAAATACGGTATTATCATTTTGGAAGAAATAGGCAAAGAAATGGGCGAGATTTTAATTAAGCGGCACAATATTATAGAATCTCTTTTACGCATACTGGGCGTATCTGAAAAAACAATACTTGAAGAAACTGAAAAAGCTGAACATACATTAAGCGAAGAGACAATACAATGCATAGAAGAATTTATAGATTTTGCAAAAGGCAACAATGATGTTATTTTAAGATTTAAAGCATACAGAGATTTAAAAAAAGCAAGTGGAAGTTATCGGGTAAAAACTAAATCTGAAAAATAATTAAATAAAAAAAGCGATTAAAAATTTAATCGCTTTTTTAAATTTTATTGAAATCAAAAAGATAATTATATCT
>JAAZOI010000283.1 GCA_012797825.1 Eubacteriaceae bacterium
CAGGAAGGCTACAGCGTTCTTGCCACAATGGGAGGACATTTTAGCAGAGAACAGTTAAAAACGGTTTTAGGCGTTTGCAGAACCCATAAAAAAACGTATATTTGCTTTGATAATGACGAAGCGGGAAGCAGATTTTGCGTTAACTTATCAAAGATACTGTTTGAAAGTAACATAGATTTTATGTGCGTCTGCCTGCCCGCCGAATATAAAGACGTAAGCGAGTATTACGAAAAAGGCGGCAGTTTAGCAAGTCTTTTAAATAACGCGAAACCGGGGCTTATAGGTATGTGTGAAAGCATAAGCGGAAAGGAAGAGTTTAAAAAGTTTGCCTACAAAGCTTCAAGGCGAGTATCACGGCCTGAGCTTGCCGAATTGTTTGAATGTTTTAACGGCAAATTTGATAAAACCTGGTTTGAGCAGGTTCGCAAAATAGCGATGAGCCCGCCGAGTGATGATTATATAGCAAAAGAAGTAACTAAAAAGCATAAACTTCGCTATCTTGAAGCTCTGGGATTTTATGAATATGAGCGCGGAAGCTGGAAGCGTAAAGCCGATACTGAAATTGAGCAGTATATCTCGGAAGAACTCGGGGCGTACAGAAGCGGAAGCAAAATAACAAGCGTTTTAAAACTTGTAAAGACCGACTGTATAAGCAGCGAGATATTTAACACGAAACCTGTTTTTAATTTTATTAACGGTACGCTTAATTTAAAGACGTATGAATTTACCGATCATGACGAAGATGATTTGTGCAGTATGCAGGCAAAATACGCATACAACAAAAACAAAGACTGCCCCATGTGGAAAGAGTTTATTTCAAGTGTTTGCAATTTCAACGAAAAGCGGATGGCGCTTTTACAGGAAATAGCGGGATATGTGCTTTTTAATGATAACAGCTTACAAAAATGTTTTTTTCTTTTGGGCAGCGGCGGAAACGGCAAAAGCATTTTTTTAAATGTGCTTACAGAACTTTTCGGGCAGGATAATGTATCTAATATTGAGATGTCTGGTCTTGCGGAAAATTTTCAGAGAATACAGCTTATTAACTCAGTACTTAATATTTCCACTGAAACGCAGACAAATGTGAGAGGCGCGGAAAGCATATTCAAGCAAGTTGTAGTTGGAGACAGGATTAACGGATGTTATAAGAACAAAGATTTTATCGATTTCCGTTCCAGAGCGAAGTTTATTCTTGCGTGCAATGAGTACATAAAGAGCCGCGATTTTTCTCACGGGTTCATAAGGCGGATTTGCTTTGTAAAGTTCGAGAACAGATTTGTTGCGCAGCCGCAAGGCCCGAATGAGTTTAAAGCGGATAAGGACATAGAAAAGAAGCTGTTATGCGAGCTTCCCGGTATTTTTAATTGGGTGTTATTTGGCTATATCAAATTACGTGAGAACATGGAATTTACGAAAACTGATGATGAGGACGAGCTTATCAAAGATTTTTCAAAAGAGATAAACCCGGTGCTTGTATTCATTGAGGAGAGCACTTTTAAGGACAGGATTAATTATAAGACGCTGTATGAAGAGTACAAAAATTGGTGTTATGACGCGGGACACACGCCGAGAAACAGGACAGGGTTTGTAAAAGTGTTTAAGAGCGAGTTTTTAAAAGATCATCCCGAGTATACCGAATTTAAGAATAACAGCGTGCGGGGTTTGGTGAAGTTCGCTGCGGAAAATGAAAAAAGCGCAGTATGATTGTGCGGGTTGGCGGATGTCTGCGAAGTCTGCACACGTCTTCTGAAAAGAGAAGCTGTTAGGATATGTCTTCCAAATGCAGAGAGACTGCGGATATCTGCATATGTCTACGGAGAAAATGAAGCTGTTAGGATAAGTCTTACACATGATGGAGACGTCTGGCATAAAAGAGAAGAGAAAGCTGTCATATGACTTCAGAGGTCGCGCTGAAATAATAGGGGAAGATGTTCAGATAAGTTTTTTTTCAGATGAGAGAGGATGTTTGAGCGGATAGGCCTACGGAAAAATAGAACGGACAGTACGGGTGGTAAAAATGGCGCGAAATGTCCGTTATAATGTCCGCTGCGATGTGCCCGCAAAGCATCATAGAAGAGAAAAGGGCAGTTCGACGGGCAGATAGTAAAAGCAAGTGTCCGCGCGGATTAGCGCGATATATATGGCTTATACAGCCTTTAGGGCAGAAGGACATTTCATAACAGTAAATTATAAATTATTAATAAATAAGTAATTTATATATAGAAATACAACATTTACGGTTTGTCCGGTTTTAAGTGTCCAAGTGTCCGTTGGGGCGAATTATGTCTGCGGAGGTTTAGAAAAAAAGAAGGAAATGGCGAGGAGAGGTTAGTAGCATATAAAAGTAAATTTGTGTTGGAATGATACATATTAGTAATAAGGTATTGGCGCAGGCGGAGGTCGAATAACAGAATTTGTAATAATGAAAAAGGAGCTTAGGGGAAAGAGCATATTCGGGTTAATTAATGATGAGGTAAATTTATAAAATAGAGAAGATAACTAGCGGAGTTGGGATAGGTCTGAAAAGAATTGGTAGTTATAGACTTGCGGATATATGGTTTTAGATGCAAAGGTTTTTTTCATTAATTACCCGAATGTCGAGGAAAGGCGGAACGACACAGGGGTCGTTCCCCACATTTGCAATAAGGGCGAATGCAAGAGCGGGCGAACACAGGTAAGCCCCTTCGGGTGAAAGATGTATTCAGAGGTTTTATGTCCGCAGAGGTCACGCTGAAAAAGAGGTAAGTTCAATAAACAGTAAAAAAGGAGCTTAGGGGAAAAAGCATATAAGGGTAAATTGATTATGAAGCTGATTATAAAAAGAGAAGATGCAAGTTGGTGTCGGCGTAGATCTTAAATAGCAAAACATATCATAGGTAAGTTCAAGTAGCAGTAAAAAAGGTACTTAGTTGATAAAGCATATATGGGCAAATTGATGATGAAGAAAATTATAAAAAGAAAGATAACGAGTGGGCGTCGGCGTAGGTTCGAAATAGCAAAATCATATAAGGGTAAATTGATGATGAAGCG
>JAAZOI010000284.1 GCA_012797825.1 Eubacteriaceae bacterium
ATAAAACGTCTTATTCTATAAATTATGACGCTTCAAATGTATACGCGCTTTTAAACGGCGTGGATTATTCCATAATGACAACATCGCTGGAAGCCGGCGCAGTAAGAAATGACGCCGAAGTTTACGAAGTTCCAAAAAGTGATTTGACAGGCAAAGAGTTTTTAATAAAAATTGACAATACTAATACTTACATAAAAGTAGATGTCTCTCAAATAAATCACGTCACTGATGAAAATACTGATACAACACAGCAATAAATATAAGCCGAATCAATTAAAGGATAATTACGGATGGAAAAACTTATAATAAAAGGCAGAAAATCATTAAAAGGCGAGATAGTAATAGCGGGCGCTAAAAACGCGGCTTTAGGAATACTGCCCGCGTGCATACTTTCGGATGAAATATGCAGAATTGAAAACTTGCCCGATATAATTGATATAAAAAATTATATAAGCATTCTTAGATGTTTAGGCGCTGAAGTGACATACACTTCTGACAGATGCGTAGAAATTGACGCGCAGAGAATAGGCTGCGACGATACATCGGCGGCGAATGAAGAAATACGCAATATGAGAGCGTCCTATTATCTTATAGGAGCGCTTTTAGGCAAATGCAAATATGTAAATATTCCGCTGCCGGGAGGCTGCGACATAGGCACAAGACCAATAGACCAGCATATAAAAGGATTCAGGGCGCTGGGCGCGGAAGTGAGTATTGAAAACGGCAAAGTAAAAGCTAAAGCGAAAGAGCTAAAGGGCGCAACAATATTTTTGGATGTTGTAAGCGTGGGAGCGACTATTAACATAATGCTTGCGGCTGTTAAAGCAAAAGGAATAACTACTATTGAGAACGCGGCAAAAGAGCCTCACGTTGTTGACATAGCGAACTTTCTGAATTTGATGGGGGCGCAGATAAAAGGAGCGGGCACGGAGGTAATAAGAATTAACGGAGTGGAAACTTTAAGAAAGTGCGATTATATGGTAATACCCGACCAGATTGTAGCAGGCACATATATGCTGGCATCAGCTGTAACTTGCGGAGACGTTTTGGTAAAAAATATAATTCCTAAACATATGGAGTCACTTTCCGCGAAACTTTTGGAAATGGGCGTATCTATAACCGAATATGATGACGCGATAAGAGTTGTAGGAACAAAATCTCCTAAACCCGCGAATATAAAGACAGCGCCGTACCCGGGATTTCCGACTGATTTGCAGCAGCCTATGGCGGTGCTTATGTGCCTTGCCAAGGGAGTAAGCACAATTAATGAAAATGTTTTTGAAAGCAGATTTAAATATCTTGATGAAATAAGAAAAATGGGTGTGGAAATAAGCGTTAACGGAAGGACTTCATTAATTATCGGAAACGGCAAACTCTCGGGCTGTCCGCTGAAAGCGACGGATTTGAGAGCGGGAGCGGCTATGGTGCTTGCGGGGCTTGCGGCTGACGGAGTTACGGAAATAACTGATTTGCATCACATTGACAGAGGCTATGAGGACATGGAAGGCAATTTAAGGGCGTTGGGTGCTGATATTAAAAGAATAACAATCGAGGAATAGTGGCTGTTATGAAATTTATCAGTCTATCCAGCGGAAGCGCCGGCAATTGCTATTATATTGAAAGCGGCGGCACAAAAATATTAATTGACGCCGGTGTAAGCACAAGATATATAAAAAACGCATTGAAACAATTTGACATCAGCATTGAGGAAATTGATGCTGTTTTTATTACTCATGAGCACACTGACCATATATACGGAGTGGAAGTGCTGAGCAGAAATTATAATATTCCGGTTTACTCAAATCAATTAACAACAGAGCACATTTTAGCAAGAAATTTTATTAAACGCAAAGACTTATTTAACAGTTTTGATAAAAAAATAAATATAAAAGATTTAGATATACATACATTTGACATTCATCACGATGCCGTGAATCCGGTGGGATATGTAATTAGTGACGCGGATTTGAAGTTCTCCGTACTGACGGATACGGGCTGTATAACAAAAGACATCTATGAGTCAATTAAGGGAAGCAAAGCGGTTGTGCTTGAAAGCAATCATGATATTGAAATGCTTCAAAACGGACCGTACCATTATGCTTTAAAGCAAAGAATACTCTCGAATGTGGGGCATTTATCTAACGACGCGGCAGGAAAAACTGCAGTAAAATTAATAAATGACGGAACAGAAGAAATTATACTCGGGCACATAAGCTCTACTAATAATACTTATGATATTGTATTTCAAAGCATTTCATATTATTTATCTGTAAACAATATAAATATCGGTCAGGACGTTAAAATTGAGATAGCGAAAAAATGTGAAACGTCTACAATGCATATTTTCTGAAAAATTATTTGCAATACGCTAAATATACATTTATTATATATTCAATATAATGTTGGAAGGTGAATAAAATGAGAGTGTCAAACAGAAGCCTGAGCATGATTCAACCGGCTATTGTTAAGTACAACGGTTTGATAAAAGAAATAGAAAAAACCGGCAAAAAAGTTTATTTTTTAAATTTAGGTCAACCGGATATTCCCACACCGGCGGCGTTTATGAAAGCCGTCAACAATATTGACGACGAAGTACTTATGTATGTTGATTCAAAAGGAATATTGCCTTTAAGAGAAAGTATTGTAAAATATTTCAAAAATTACGCTATTGATTTCAGCATTGACGATATTTTACTTACTGTAGGCGGCAGCGAAGCTATTTGGTACGCTTTTATGGCGTTATGCGATCCGGGAGACGAAATTATATGCACAGACCCGGTATACAGCATTTATAAAGAGGTAGCGAAGGCGACAAATGTGACACTTGTCCCGATGGAAACATATGCGGAAACGGGATTTGAACTTCCAGACATTAAAAAAATAGAAAAATTAATTACAAATAAAACTAAAGCATTTATATTAAATACACCAGGCAACCCTACAGGCAGAGTATATACAAAACGCGAAATGGATGATATCGCGAACCTTGCTAAGAAATATAATCTTTTCATAATCAGTGATGAAGTATACAGGGATTTTATCTATGACGGGGAAGAATTCTTAAGCTTTGCGGCAAGAAAAGA
>JAAZOI010000024.1 GCA_012797825.1 Eubacteriaceae bacterium
CCCCGGGAATATTGTCAAATTCTTTCTGCTGATTCTGCCATGCCGTTCCGAAGTTTCCTATTAAGTGAGCGTATTTTTTCAGTTCGGGGTATCCGTGCGCAGGAAGCATTTCGCCGTGCGTGTAAATATTTATTCCCTTGCCTTCAGTTTGCTTTAACAAAAGTTCCAAGTCTTTTAGGTCATGTCCCGTAACTACAATAAACGGTCCTTTTTCTATGTTTGTTGTAACCTTTACGGGCACCGGGTGACCGTATGTACTTGTATTTGCATCATCAAGCAGCGCCATGCACGCAAGGTTTACATTGCCGAGTTCAATCACTAAAGCCAAAAGTTCATCTGCAGTATGTTCCTGCCCTATAGCCGCCATTGCTTTATAGAAAAACGCGTTTACATTTTTATCTGACTTGCCCAGTATTTTCGCATGGTGAGCGTAAGCTGCCATTCCTCGCAGCCCGAATAGAATAAGCGATTTAAGCGAACGTATGTCTTCGTCTCCGTCCCATATTGCTTTCATATCCGTTTCTTTATAATCACCATATTTTTTAATTTCAGCATCTATTTTAATTTCCAATTTTGCTATGCTTTCGTCATTGAAGTTGACATTCGTAATAGCGGTAAATAAACCGTCAATCATAAGTTCGTCTGTTTTAGCAGTATTTTTTCCGTTAACGGCTATAGCCAGCGCAACAAGCTTGCCTGTCATAGCATCTAAAAGATTTGCGGTATCTACTTTCTTTCCGCATACGCCGCCTATGGTGCATCCGGTTCCTTTTGCTGTTTGTTTGCATTGAAAACAAAACATTGACATAATTTTTATCATCCGTTCATGAATTTTTTAATTCATTATTGATTATTTAACTTGATTATAATAACATTAAGCTGCACAGTAAGTTGCATTTGCAACAGTTATAAAAATTTTAAAATAACTTCAAAGAGAGGTTATAAATGAATATAAATATTGATGTCATATCAAAAAACCCGCTGTTTGAAAAAGTCAGCTACTCAAATTTAACGTCAATGTTCGCATGTCTTAATTTAAGGCACGAAGACTGCAAAAAAGGCAGCTATATTTTTCTCGAAGGACAAAAAGTCGACTATGTCGGAGTAGTGCAGAAAGGTAAGCTTGCAGCTGTAAAAGACACATATCAGGGCAACAGAAGCATCTTCGAGGAATATTCGCCGTCCGAAATGTTCGGAGGGGCTTTCGCCTGCGCCAAACTGGATAAATCTCCGATATCAGTACTGGCGCTTACTGACAGCGAAGTCCTGCTTTTTGATTATAAACGCATAATAACCACCTGCAGCAATGCGTGTGTTTTTCACTCAAAGCTTATTGAAAATATGCTGAAAATTCTTGCTGACGATGTCTTAAATCTTAATGACAAACTTCATGTATTGTCAAACAGAACAACACGCGACAAACTGCTTGCTTACTTTGAACTTCAAAGGGAAATATTCGATTCAAATACTTTTTCAATACCGTTAAACCGCGAACAGCTTGCAGATTTTTTATTTGTAGACAGAAGCGCAATGTCTCGCGAACTATCTAAAATGAGAGATGAAGGGCTTATCGAATTTGACAAAAATAATATAGAATTGCTTATATAACATAAAAACATAATTTTTCCGCGAATAAAATATATTTTA
>JAAZOI010000285.1 GCA_012797825.1 Eubacteriaceae bacterium
CAAGCGCATAGACGCGATAGTAATATCGGCTCAGCATAGCGACGATGTCACATCCGAGCAAATAAGAGCTGATTTGATTAAATACGTAATCAATGAAACCATCCCCCAAAATCTGCTGGATGAAAAAACAAAAATATATATTAATCCTACAGGGCGCTTTGTAATAGGGGGACCTCAGGGAGACAGCGGGCTTACCGGAAGGAAAATAATAGTTGACACATACGGCGGGTACGCCCCGCACGGCGGAGGGGCTTTTTCGGGAAAAGACCCCACAAAAGTGGACCGTTCGGCTGCTTATATGGCGCGCCATATTGCGAAAAATATTGTTGCGGCAGGTATGTCTAAAAAATGCGAAATACAAATTTCTTACGCGATAGGAGTAGCAAAGCCGGTATCTGTCTACATCAATACATTCAATACAGGCGTTATAGACGATGATAAAATCTCACAAGCGGTAACAAAAGAGTTTGATCTGCGCCCGGCGGCTATAATAGAATATCTGAATCTGCGTAGACCTATATATAAGCAGACGTCAACATACGGTCATTTCGGCAGAGACGATTTAGACCTTCCGTGGGAACAGTTAAACAGGGTTAAGGATTTAAAAAAATATATAAAGTAAAATTATTTAACAAATCGGAATATATTTATATTCCGATTATTTTTTTATGGTTTTAATATAATTAAAATATTGAGTTTCCCAAGCTGTATTTGAAGTCCACTGTTCTGGTTTATTATCTAAAAAAAACTGCAGCAAATTTAGTTCGGCATCTTCAAAGGTTTCAAATAATGCAAAACATTCTTCGCCCCAAAAGCAATCGCTTAGTACTTCGACTAAGTCTTGCAGGCTATGAACTTTTTCTTTTAGCAAAGCGATTTTGTCAAAGACTGAGCTGCAGTTGTTAATTTCATCAATTAATTTGATAAGTTCCTCATCGTCCATTTGCTTTTTATCAAAGAATGATACGCTATAAATTTTGTCAGGCAGCTTATAAGATAAGGAAAGAAAGATTTGATCCAAGCATTTAGAAGGCAGCGTGGCAGCAACCCTGGGATAAATGTTCAGTGCTGTATTTTTCAGATATTCAATTTTTTCAGTGTTTTTGATTTGCAAAATGTTACAAATTTGGTTTGCAGCTTTGCACAATTCTGTTTCGGCATGTTGCCTTGACCACATATTAAAATCGCGCAATAATTTTCCGCGATGAAAATCAGTAATATCCAATGCGAAAATATCCTCTTGCAACAAAGCAAGAGCAAACGCATTAACAGCGATTGGTTCATATAAGTTAATAAGCAAACCTTTATAATCAGGGCAATAGCTGCGCAGAAGCGCGATGATAAGCTCTTTATCAAAATGACTGCAAAACTCGTTTTCAATTAGTAAACGTCGCAAGTATTCATTTATATATTCAATGCCCTGTAAATCATTATTTACTGCATGGCAGAGTTGATAATCAATATCACATGGTATTTCATGCGCGTAAAAACGATAGTCATAAACTTTAAAGAAATTGCCTATTTCTTTTAATGTATCAATATAGGATTTGTTATCTATCTTAGGTGAAGTGGTTTTAACCAGCTTGAGCAGTTTTTCCCCTATTTTTATCTGTGATTCGATTTCAGCCCATGCTGCTTTTAATAACTGCTCTGGCTCCGTATTTTTTAATAATATTATCGAATTGCCGGTTTGCTTTAGGAACAGACTAATTGAGAAACAAATCGATTGATATAAGTTTTCTGCAATTTCTATGGGAACAGAACTGCTGTCGTCCATCGTATACCGATGTGTACGCTTTGCCAGTAAACTGAAAAGTTTCATTTGGATGGCTAATGCATCATCATCGCTAAGAATGCCATCTTGCAATGCCTGATTTGAAATGAGCGCAAGGTAGTTATTATTGCTATCTTCCATTGCGTTTCCATAAAGGATATTTTTTGCCATATCTTAAATCTCGGCAAAGCTCTTCCAAAGATGTTCCCATAAGATATTCAAGTGAGCCTTGGCATTCTTCATCAAAATGGTTTTTCATATATTCAATTAACTCATCATCAGAGATGCGCTCCATAGACTCGTTCTTAAAATAATAAAAAATATCTTGAAGTTCAATTATGGTATCAACGTAATTTTCCTGCGAGATATAAGGCGAAGAACAAAACGCGTCTACTAATTTTTTCAAAATACCCGTTCCAAACTCAATTCGTCCTGTATCATTAAGCGCCTTGATACGGCTCATGAACATAGTATCAATTTGCTGCTCCGATAGATACAGTCCGTATTGAGCTGTGTTGGCATTACATTGTTTAAGTTCATCTATTGCTTTTTTTTTTGCATATCTACAAGCGCCAAGTTAAAATTCGCATCCAATTATACCACCTCTATAATAAAGCTTAGCTATAAAGTGCCTGCATTGCAAGACTTGATTTTTTGTATATTTTGTGGTAATATAAATCCATAAAATCAATAAAATCCGTCGGCAAATCATTGCCGACGGATTTTATTATAATAAAAAATGGCGCATTATAATTTTTAGC
>JAAZOI010000286.1 GCA_012797825.1 Eubacteriaceae bacterium
AGAGGTGATGCAAGATGATGACACTAAAAAGCGATAAAACCGGACAAGCCGAATACAATAGGTTTTTAGACTTAATGGCAAAGATGTACTTAAAATACGGAGATAAATATCGTATGGTAACAACGGAAGATGTTTTGAGACAATTTCCAAACCGCCAATGCAAGAATCGTAACAGTTCGCAGAAAGGGGCTTAGCCCCCCCTTCTGCCGTACATTGGAGTATTTATTTAGACGGTAATATAATGTAAGCAAATCAGAAAGGAGTTATCGTATGAAAAGGAAAAATTGCTATATATACACCCGTGTATCAACCTCTATGCAGGTCGACGGGTTCAGCCTTGATGCACAGAAAGAAAAGTTAAGAAGGTATGCCGAATTTCAGGACTTTATGATTGCCGGAGAATATTCCGATGAAGGTAAGTCCGGTAAAAATATTGAAGGCAGGCCTGAATTCCAAACTATGCTTAACGACATATCCGAAGGAAAAGATAATGTACAATATGTGCTGGTTTTCAAATTGTCTCGATTTGGCAGAAACGCAGCCGATGTACTTAATTCTTTACAACTGATGCAGGATTACGGGGTTAATCTTATCTGCGTTGAGGACGGTATTGACAGTTCAAAGGACAGCGGCAAACTTATGATTTCAGTGCTGTCTGCCGTTGCGGAAATTGAACGAGAAAATATTCTTGTTCAAACAATGGAAGGCAGAAAACAGAAAGCCCGTGAAGGCAAATGGAACGGAGGGTTTGCCCCATACGGTTATGAACTTATTGACGGCGAGTTAAAAATAGCCGAAGATGAGGCAGAAATTATTCGCATTATCTACGATAAATTCATTCATACCACAATGGGTGCCGGTACTGTTGCAAAATATCTGAATCGCCAAGGCTATATCAAAAAGAAACGCCAAAACGGAACTTTGGATGCGTTCACAGCACATTTTGTAAAGCTCGTGTTGGACAACCCTATTTATTGCGGAAAAATTGCTTTTGGTCGAAGGAAAACGGAAAAAATTCAAGGCAGCCGTAATGAATATCATGTGGTAAAGCAAGAAGAATATCCTATTTATGACGGTATTCATGATGCGATTATCAGCGAAGAAGATTGGCTTTTAGCTCAGGATAAGAGAAAAAAGACAGGTATAAAGAATGAAAAAATATACAACACAGAACATCAGCACTTATTGACCGGTATAATTAAATGCCCGATATGCGGTGCCGGGCTATACGGCAGTGTCAACCGCAAACGCAAAAAAGACGGAAGCTTTTACAGAGATTATTGGTATTACGCCTGCAAACACAGATTGGAATATGACGGTCACAAATGTACTTTCAAAAAGCAAATTCATCAGGAAAAGATAAATGAAGCGGTTGTGGAAGTAATAAGGAATATCGTTAAAAATTCAAAGTTTGATTCTGCAATAAAAGAAAAATTAGATGCAAGTGTAGATTTATCTAAGTATGAAAAAGAAGAAGCATATTTAATGACACAGATAAGACAGCTTACTGCCGCAAAGGAACGACTTGGTTCTCAAATTGACAGGCTCGACTGTTCCGACAGGCATTATGAGCAAAAATATACCGATATGCAAAATCGTATAAATTTACTATATGATGAGATTGCAGAGGCAAACGAAAATCTTGAAACTGTGCAAACACAAATCAAGGCTATTAAAGAACAAAAAATCTCTCAAAAACGAATATTTGAATTTTTAGAATTATTTGATATATTATATAATGAATTTACCGAATTTGAGAAGAAAGAATTTCTTCACAGCTTTATAAAGAAAATCGAGATATATCCCGAACCGTTGGAAAACGGTCAGATATTAAAGAGCATACAATTTCGTTTTCCGGTATATTATCAAGGGAACGAAGCCGATATGTTTATTCCGAATTTTGAAAACACAGTCGAGACGGTGGTGCTGATGTCGAGGGTGAAAGAGTATGATAAATAGAAATTCGTATAGGTGATTAAATGAAATCAAACGAATATGAAACTCTATTTGCAAAACTGCATGTATATAAGAATGAGACCCCTAAAAGGACACATCCCCGGCTTAAACAATATAATTACAGCAGCAACGGTGCGTATTTTATTACTGTCTGCGTAAATGGCAAACGTGAAATGCTGGGCAAAATCACCGTAGGGCGTGACGACCTCGGCACGCCGAATTTCGAATTATCCGAATACGGGGTCATTGCGCGTAAATATATTGACAGCATCGAGTCACATTACAAAGACGTATCCATAGATAAATATGTCGTAATGCCAAACCATATCCATTTGATTATAATCATAAACAAGGACGTTTTATTTTCTCCTGCAGACAGCGCGCCGGAGTCGTCGCGCCCTACAGCATTAATTCCGGCAATTATTTCAGCGCTGAAGAAACTGACTAATAGAGAATTCGGGTTTAATATGTGGCAGTCTTCGTATTATGACCGGATAATCCGTAATGAAGAAGAATACCTAAAAATATGGCAGTATATAGATAACAATCCTGCAAGATGGGCCGAAGATGAATATTACTCTCAGGGGCAAGATTAGATGCTTGGCAAAATCAGCGTATGGCGTGACGACCTCGGCACGCCGTATATCAAATCTCGCCGCTGTGGATATGTTTCCGCATACCCTGCATGTAGAGTGCGTCTGTCTGCTGACAAGAAAATAGTTTGTAAAATCAAGGGTTTCAGGGAATTGTTATGGGGTTATGATTTTCTAGTGCAGTTTAATTATTTATCAAAAGAGCCGAATAACTACATGATACATTCACATGGGTTATCGGCTCTGTGTCTTTACGCCCTTATCTAATTCTATTCTTAATAATTCAAAAAGAGTGGCGGAAAAATAGAAATCAGTTTTTATCTTTTCCGAACAGGAATCCAAACTTCACTGTAAGCGTAATCTTTTTTTTGCTCATCCATATTAGTAAAAGAAAATGAAGGGGCATTGATTACTTCGTAATTTGAAGAAGGAAGCCATTCTGAATATATTCTTGCCATTGTTTCTTGTAATGTAAAAGGAAATGATCCTTCATTTGGGAATATTGCCCAAGTACTGGCTTTAACTGGTACTTTTTCTAATAGATCACTTACTTGCTTTTCAGTCGTTAAAATACCTATCAGATGAGTTAAATATCCTTCTTCTTTTATGAAATTAGAGTCTGCCTCATAAGAAGCATTAACAATTTCATAAGGCTCTATATTTTGAAGTGAATGCATTTCTTTTTTTTGTTCGTCAGTTATGCTTTGTGCAAGCTTTACAATCTCATTATTAACACCTTCAAATTGCATCGGGACACGTTTACTTACACCGACTAAATTAAACGCTGGTTTGTCTTCAATTCTAAATTCCATATTAATTCCTCCCTTGACGGTTATTATGAATGAAAGTTTGGGAAACGATTTACTTATGCCTTTTTTTATTACATCCGAGGGTAAAAAACCACTCCACTTTTTAAATGCCCGAGTAAATCCGTCCATTGATTGATAACCGTATTTCAAAGCAACATCCGTTACTTTTTCTCCATGCAATAAATCCATACTTGCTTCTGACAATTTTCTATTTTTGATATATTCATTAAGCGTCAATCCTGAAAGATAAAAAAATACCTTTCTAAAGTGATAGTCAGAAACCCCAGCATATTGAGAGATTATTTCAAGAGATAGATCATCATCTGTTAAATGATCTTCAATATAGTCAATCACATGGTTTAATTCGTTTAGCATTATATCCCTCCTTTCATATCTACATAATACCAAAGCTATTTTAACAATGCTCGACTTTTTAATACAAAAACTATCGAACCGTTATATAATATTATTAATTTATTATATAAAAATTTTATTATAAAAAGATTATAACTTCATAAGGATATGCTTTACCTTTTTACCGTGTATTAGTTAGGGTGTAAAGCACCGGAAAAGATTAAATACCTAATCCAATAAGCGCCTATAAAGGAAAATGGACGTTAGGGCGTGACGACCTCGGCACGCCGTATCTCGAAGCTTGCCGCTGTGGATATGTCTCCGCATACGCCGCACGTGGAGACGGCTGTATTAACGTTAAGGGTAAAAGAGTACAATAAGTAGGAATTCGCATAGGTGATTAAATGAAATCAAACGAATATGAAACTCTATTTGCAAAACTGCATGTATATAAGAATGAGACCCCTAAAAGGACACATCCCCGGCTTAAACAATATAATTACA
>JAAZOI010000287.1 GCA_012797825.1 Eubacteriaceae bacterium
AAATAAAGCAATCAGACCTATGCCAACAAACAACCCTGTCCCTTGCCCTTTTATAAGCGGCATGCTTATAATTATCGCGATAATACTTATAAGCGCAATCCATGAGGTAACGGGATAGCCCGGCATCTGACATTTGCCGTCAGGGGGGCAGCCATTTTTTTTGCGAAATTTCATATGAGTCGCAATAATTATCAGATATGAAAACAGAATTGAAAAACCACCGGAGCTTATTAAAAATAAATATACTCTCGGAAAAAGAAGTCCAAAGCCTAACCCTATAAGCATTGCGACTCCAGAAAACAATATGCCCCTGTAAGGAACGTCAGTATTATCCAAACAAAATTTGGGAGTGTATCCCTCCATCGAAAGTGAGCGCATCATTCTGCCAAGCCCGAAAACAGATGCCAGCATTGTAGAAAAAATTGCTGATATTAGAACGATGTTAATAACAGTTCCCGCCCAAGGCATACCAAATTTTTTAAGCGATACGACAATGGGGCTGATATTTTCGTTAAGTTCCGCAGTAGGGACAAGCGGAAGAAGCACAGCGACATAAAGTATATATATTCCAACGAGCAGCAGCACTGTATAAGTAATGGCTTTCGGTATTGTTTTTTTGGGGTTTTCAGCTTCAGATGCTGCAAGCCCGATTATTTCAAATCCCGCATATGCAAACATGACAATCAGCATGCTTCCGGCTATCCCTTTTATACCTCTGGGCATAAAAGGCTCATTAAGTAATTCTCCCAGTCCTATAGGCGTTTTGTTTATAATTCCGAAAATAAGCAAAATTGCCAAAATAACAAAAAATACTATTGTAAAAAATTTTAATCCCGCAAAAACACTTTCAATTTTACTTAGTCTGTCAGCTCCTAGTAAATTAAGCAATGTTACAACAACTATTATAATGCTTGCAAGCATACCGATTGAAATCGGATACCACTGACGCACTAAAATTGCAATAGCGGTGGCCTCGCTGGACATTCCGAGAACCATGCCTGTCCAATAAATCCATCCCACAACAAAACCTGTGCCTTGACCGAATTGCTGCGCTGCAAAAGCTCTGAAAGAACCTACTTTAGGGTTTGCTACAGTCATTTCTGACAATGCATATAATATTAGATAAACAATACCTCCTCCAAGTATATAAGAAATGATGATTGACGGACCGGCGGATGATATCGCAACTGACGAACCAAGAAAAAATGAAGCACCTATTACGCAGCCTAATGCCATAGTAGTGAGATTCCATGCTGTAAGCCCTTTAGGTTTGTTCTCCAAATTATTCACCGCTTTATTTTAAAATTTATTAATATTATTGCAAAATAAAAGCAAAACATTCTTTTTAAATAAAACGGCAATAAAAAAACAGGATGTTTAATCCTGTTTTTTTATTTAAATCTATTTAACCTAATTGCTCTACAAGTTTAGCCTTTTTAAGCGCAATAACTAAAATCGGAATTAATATTAACTGTATTATTATTCCGGGAAATGAAGTTATAAAAGAACTTGCAATCCATATCTGCATTGAATAGCTTCCGGCTTTGAAAATAAGCGCATTGACTATACCTCCTGCCAATCTGCCTGCTATCATTGCAAGTATCAATGAGATATAAATATTCATGTTTATATTTTTTGTTTTGATTACGTTTATCATCAGACCTGCAACAAACCCATATACTGATAATTCAATCGTCATACTCGGCACATAAGCCATAGGCGGCATGCCCGTCATTAAGCTTGATAGTATAGGCGTTAATGCGCCGCAAATTAAACCATATTTCCATCCGCAGATAAGACCGCAAAGCAATACGGGGATGTGCATCGGAAGAAAAATGCTGCCAGCATTAGGTATGGAGTGAAACGCTATCGGCAAAACGATTCCGAGAGCTATGCATAATGCCGCATAAACCAATTTTTTTA
>JAAZOI010000288.1 GCA_012797825.1 Eubacteriaceae bacterium
AAAGAGAGTTATTTTATTAAATTCTTATAAAAAAATAGAAAATAACAATAAAAGTTGATTTAATAAATAAACATTATAATTTTTTCCGAAACTAAAATAATACATATTGTTCCGGCTTAAGCCGATATTTTTTTAAAATATTTTTTAAATTTTATCAAATTTTATGGAAATATAATCTATTAAATAATTTTAAAGTAAGTATTGCATTATACTGTCACGTGTTGTAGAATATTGATATTCATGTGTTAAAATATTAACGTTAAAACCTTGACATTTTAGCACCTTAATATAAAACAATTTTTTAGGAGGTTTTCTAATGGCTGATTTTGTAAGTATCAAAAATTTAGAACCATTAAAACAGATTATTGCAAAACACAAAGATGAACCGGGTTGTGCAATGCCGATACTCCAAGAAACGCAGGGAGTATACGGATATTTGCCAATAGAACTGCAAAAGGAAATAGCTGAAGCACTGGGCGTTTCTTTATCAGAAATCTACGGTATCGTAACATTCTACACACAATTTACAACAGTGCAAAAAGGCAAGAACAGAATAGGTGTATGCCTCGGAACGGCATGCTACGTAAAAGGTTCGCAGAAAGTGCTTGATAGAATTGAGCGCGAACTCGACATTAAAGTAGGCGAAAACACAAGCGATATGAAATTTGCACTTGCAGCGACACGCTGCTTGGGCGCTTGCGGTCTTGCACCTGTTATGATGATTAATGATGATGTATACGGCAGTTTAACACCGGATAAAATTCCGGATATACTTGCTAAATATTAAGAGCGGAGGTGTCTGAATTGAAGAAATCTTATCAAGAAATACTTGAAATCGGTAAAAAAACACTTGACAAAATCGGTCTTCGTGACGGTTTGGAAGCAAAAACAGAGTGTAAAACTCAGATAATGGTTTGCGGCGGTACCGGCTGCCATTCACAAAGTTCAAATGTTTTAATAGATAAATTAAGAGAAGAATTAAAAGCTAACAAGCTTGACAAACAGGTAGAAGTATTCCAAACGGGTTGTTTCGGACTTTGCCAAAAAGGACCGATTGTAATTATATACCCGGAAGGAACTTTCTATTCACATGTAAAACCTGAAGATTTTAAAGATATAGTACAAACACATATTATAGGCGGAAAAATTGTAGACAGACTGGTACTCGATGAAATTAAAGCTGATCCTAATGATGGCTTGAATAAATTAAAGTTTTACAAAAAACAAAACCGTAACGCACTTGGACTTTGCGGTAAAATAGATCCTGAAAATATTGACGAATATCTTGCATTTGAAGGATATCAGGCTTTATATAAAGCTATCACAACAATGTCTCAGGATGATGTTGTAAAAGAAATGCTTGATTCGGGCTTAAGAGGAAGAGGCGGCGCAGGTTTTCCGACAGGAATGAAATGGAAATTTGCAAGAATGGCGCAAAACGAAAAGAAATTTGTTGTGTGCAACGCTGACGAAGGCGACCCGGGCGCATTCATGGATCGTTCAGTAATAGAAGGCAATCCACACGTAGTAATCGAAGGTATGGCAATTGCTGCTAAAGCAATCGGCGCTGACGAAGGATATGTTTATGTTAGAGCGGAATATCCTATAGCTGTTAAACGTCTTATGATAGCAATAGACGAAGCAAGAGAATACGGATTGCTTGGCAAAGACATTATGGGCACGGGATTTAATTTTGATTTGCATGTACGTCTAGGCGCAGGCGCATTTGTATGCGGCGAAGAAACGGCTCTTCTTAACTCGGTAGAAGGAAAACGAGGAGAACCTCGTCCGCGTCCTCCGTTCCCGGCAAATGAAGGCTTATTCAAAAAACCGACAATTATCAATAACGTTGAAACATTGGCTAATGTTCCGAAAATTATACTTAAAGGCGCAGCTTGGTTTGCAGGTATGGGCACAGATGACAGCAAAGGAACAAAAGTTTTCGCAGTAGGCGGAAAAATCGCAAATACAGGTCTTGTAGAAATTCCTATGGGGACAACATTGCGTGAAATAATATACGATATAGCCGGCGGTATTCCGAACGGCAAAAAATTCAAAGCTTGCCAGACAGGCGGTCCTTCAGGCGGATGTATTCCCGCACAGAATCTTGACACACCTATAGATTTCGGTTCACTCGCAAAAATAGGTTCTATGATGGGTTCGGGCGGAATGATAATTCTTGATGAAGACAACTGTATGGTTGACGTTGCAAGATTCTTTATGGACTTCATAGTTGACGAATCTTGCGGTAAATGTTCTCCTTGTCGTATAGGCACAAAGAGAATGCTTGAAATACTTAATAAAATCTGTGACGGAAAAGGCGAAGACGGCGATATAGAAAAACTGGAAGAAATTGCGAAAGCTATTAAAGCAGGTTCGCTTTGCGCTCTAGGTCAAACAGCTGCTAACCCCGTTCTTTCAACGATAAAATACTTCAGAGATGAATATGAAGCTCATATTTATGATAAAAAATGCCCGGCGGGCGTATGCAAAAACCTTGTTACGTACACAATAAACAAAGATAAATGCAAAGGCTGCTCACTGTGCGCGAAGAGATGCCCGGTAGAAGCTATTTCCGGACAGGTAAAATCACCTTATACAATTGATCAATCAAAATGCATTAAATGCGGATTGTGCTATGATTCATGCAAATTTGCAGCAATTGAAAGAAAATAAGGAAAGGAACTATAGGCGATTATAATGGAAATGTTGAATATAAAAATTAACGGCCAAGATTATCAGGTACCGAAAGGTTCAACTATACTGGAAGCCGCAAGAGCGAATAACATTCATATTCCGACGCTTTGCTACCTTAAAGGTATAAACGAAGTCGGTGCGTGCCGTATGTGCTTATGCGAAATAAAAGGCGGAAGAGCTTTGGTTGCAGCTTGCGTATACCCCTGTAATGAAGGAATGGAAGTTTTCACAAACACTCCTGTTGTAAGAGAAACAAGAAGAGCGGTTTTGGACTTAATACTTTCAAATCATAATAGAGAATGCACAACATGCGAAAGAAGCGGAGTTTGCGAACTCCAAAAAGTATCTGAAGAAATGGGAATAAAAGAAATTAAATTCCCGCCGCAGAAAAAAGAAACATTTACAATTGATGAAGTATCACCTTCAGTAGTAAGAGACGGAAGCAAATGCATACTTTGCGGACGCTGCGTTGCAGTTTGCAGAGACGTTCAAGGTCTGGGCGCAATGGGTCCGACAGGCAGAGGATTTAAAAAATCTATTGATCCAGCATTCGGCATGTCGCTTGCAGAATCTAACTGCATTAACTGCGGTCAATGTATAATAAATTGTCCGGTCGGCGCATTAAAAGAAAAAGACGATACAGATAAAGTTTGGGCTGCGCTTGCAGATCCGACAAAACACGTTGTTGTTCATTCAGCTCCGTCTATAAGAGCGGGTTTGGGCGAAGCTTTCGGACTTCCGGTAGGGACTCTTGTAAGCAAAAAACTTGCTGCGCTTTTAAGAAGAATTGGTTTTGATAAAGTATTTGATACAAACTTCGCGGCTGACGTTTGCATAATGGAAGAAGGCACGGAATTAATAGGCAGAGTAACAAAAGGTGGAGTACTTCCTTTAATTACAAGCTGCTCGCCGGGTTGGGTTAAATATGCAGAAATGTATTATCCCGACTTGCTTGCTCATGTATCAAGCTGCAAATCACCACAGGGAATGATGGGCTCAATTCTTAAATATCATTATGCTAAAGAAGCAGGCATTGATGTAAAAGATATATTTGTAGTAAGCATAATGCCTTGCACAGCTAAAAAATATGAAGTAGCTAGACCCGAGCTTGCAGTAAACGGTATTCCGGATAACGATGTGTCGCTTACAACGAGAGAACTTGCAAGAATGGCAAAACAAGCAGGCATTGACTTTAATGCGCTTCCTGATGAAGAATTTGATTCATACTATGGAGATTACACAGGCGCTGCTACAATATTCGGAGCGACTGGCGGTGTTATGGAAGCTGCGGCAAGAACAGCAGTAGAAGTAATTACAGGCAAAGAAGCTGAAAATATTGATTATGAAGGCGTAAGAGGTATTGAAGGAGTTAAAACTGCTGAAGTTAAAGCCGGCGATTTGACACTTAAAGTAATGGTTGCTCATGGCGGAGCTAACATCAGAACAGTTATGGATAAATTAAGAGCAGGCGAACTTAAAGACGTTCATTTCATCGAACTTATGGCATGCCCGGGCGGATGTGTAAACGGCGGCGGACAGCCGATAGTTAACGCTCAGGATAAGATGTTCAGAGACATAAGAGTTGAAAGAGCGGCTGCGTTGTACCATGAAGATAAAGATGTTTTAAAATACAGAAAATCTCATGAAAATCCGTCAGTTCAAAAATTGTACAAAGAGTTCTTGGGAGAACCGAACAGCCATACAGCTCATGAATATCTGCATACAAAATATTCTGCAAAACCGAAAATAAGCAAATAATTATAACAAAAAAGGGAACCCGTTTTTGGGTTCCTTTTTTATTAAGAATAAATATTCAACGTATAATTATCAATAAATATAAAAATATATTAACAGTTATTGCATTTGTATAAATTTATAATCAAATACTTTAGTTATTATATTAACAATATTTGACCTTTTTTATAAATAGGTATAAAATTTTTAAGTTAGTATTAATATTGATTTTATATTTTATAAATTACTTAAGTTTAAAGGGGTGTTGCGGAAAATGAATATCAAAAAGGCGACATTTAAGGGAGGAACACATCTTTCCTATAATAAGGAATTAACCTCCGGTCTTAATGTTGAAACATCTATACCGCCGGAGGAAATTATCCTACCTGTGTCAATGCATATAGGCGCACCGGCTAAGCCTATTGTAGAAGTAGGCGACAAAGTTAAGATGGGTCAGAAGGTAGCTGAAGCTACAGGGTTTGTATCGGTACCGATACATTCTTCGGTATCCGGTGAAGTTATAGCCATAGAACCAAGGCTTCATCCGAACGGGCAAAAAGTATTAAGCATAATAATTAAAAATGATATGCTGGATACACCCGATGAAAATATGCATCCAAATTCTGATTATAAAAATTTGGACAGCAAGGAAATTTTAAATATTATAAAGGAAGCGGGAATAGTTGGTCTGGGCGGAGCCACTTTTCCGACACACGTTAAACTTTCAATACCTGAAGGAAAGAAAGTAGAGTATCTTATATTAAATGCTGCCGAATGCGAAGCATATCTTACTAATGATGATGCTTTAATGATGACAAACAGCGATGATATAATAAAAGGCTTGGAAATAGTAATGTATGTTTTGGGAATTGACAAAGCATATATAGGCATTGAAGATAATAAAAAAGATGCAATTGAAAAAATGGCAAAAAGCGCGCAAGCGCTTAATGTAGATATTTACTGCCTTGCGACTAAATATCCGCAGGGAAGTGAAAAACATATAATAAAGGCTATCTCAGGAAGAGAAGTACCATCTGGAAAACTTCCTATAGACGTAGGGTGTGTTGTTTTGAATGTTGCTACGGCAAAGGCAATCAAAGAAGCGGTAATAGATGGAAAGCCTTTAATAGAAAGAATAGCAACAATTACCGGGCACGGTATTAAAACGCCGAAAAGAATGCTTATAAGAATTGGCACTCCGATAGAACACGTTTTAGCGCAATGCGGCGGATTTACTGATGCCGAAAAATTCATTTTAGGCGGTCCTATGATGGGCATCAGTCATTTTTCAAGTGATACGCCGGTTATAAAAGGCGGTTCAGGTTTCTTATTGTTAAATGAAAAAGAAATAGACCTTTCTGAATCTAATGATTGTATAAGGTGCGGCAAATGTGTAAGCGCGTGTCCTATGAGACTTCTTCCTTTGATGATTTCAAACGCTTCGGTTAATAATGATTTTGAAAAAGCTGAAAAATATAACGCGATGGACTGCATAGAATGCGGAGCATGCTCTTATGTATGCCCCGCTAAGCGTATGCTTGTTTCAAATATGCGTGTTGCAAAACGTGAAATTACTGCAATCAGAAAAGAAAAAGCGGCTCTTGCTGAAGCGAAAGCTAAGGAGGCAAAAAATTAATGGATAAATTATTTATTGTATCATCATCTCCTCATATACGCTCTAATGTAACGACGCAGAAAATCATGAGAGATGTTTTAATAGCACTGACTCCGGCTATGGTTGCAGGTATTATTTACTTTGGGACAAGAGCTCTGTATCTTACGGTAATATGTGTAATAACCTGCGTGCTTACGGAATGGGTTTATGAAAAATTAATGCATAAAAAAAGCACTATCAACGATTTAAGCGCAGCGGTTACAGGAGTTTTACTCGCTTTTAATCTTCCTGCCAGCGCTTCATGGTGGATTGCTTTTATAGGAAGTATTTTTGCAATACTAATTGTAAAACAGATTTTTGGAGGCATAGGCCACAACTTCGTTAACCCGGCATTAGCTGCAAGGGCTTTTTTGATGACATGCTGGGGCGTAAGAATGACAGGCGGAGCGTTTATTCCAATAGACGCGGTAACATCCGCTACGCCTTTAGGAATATTAAAAGAAAAACTTGCAGAAAGCCTTCCTTCATATATCAATTTGTTTTTGGGAACGAATGTATACGGATGTATCGGAGAAGTAAGCAAATTAGCTCTTTTAATAGGCGGAATTTATCTTATCTGCCGTAAAGTAATAACTTGGAAAATTCCTGTGGTTTACATAGGAACGGTATTTATTTTATCATTGATTTTCGGTCAGGATCCGCTTTTCCATATTCTCGCGGGCGGATTATTTTTAGGAGCTATTTTTATGGCGACAGATTACACAACCTCGCCAATAACGCCAAAAGGGCAGATTATTTACGCAGTCGGATGCGGATTGTTAACGGTAATGATAAGGCTGTACGGGGCATATCCCGAAGGAGTATCGTATTCAATACTTTTAATGAATGTAGCCGCTCCGTTAATTGACAGATACAGTAAACCTCGCGTATTCGGAATACAAAAAGTAAAGAAGTTAAAAAAGAAGAGCGAGGTAATTTAATATGAAAAAAGATATCGTTAAATTGGAACTGATTCTTTTTATAATTTGCGTAGTGGCGGCAGGCTTGCTTGCACTTACAAATTCTGTTACTGCGCCGATAATCGCGAAAAATCAGCTGCAAAGTGAAATACAAGCCAAACAGGCTGTTTTGCCTCAGGGAAAAGAATTTAATGACATTGACTCTGCCAAAATGGCTGAATTGTTTAAAAATTCGAACAATGAAAAGTTAAATAATATAGTTCAGATAAGCATAGCTGAAGCCGATGGTAAATTTTCAGGTATGGTAATAAAAACATCCGTTACCGGATATAAAGGAAGCATTGTAATGTTGATAGGCATTGATGCTCAAGGCAAAATAACTTCATACAAGGTGCTCTCGCACTCAGAGACCCCCGGTCTTGGGGATAAAATAACAGGCGAAAAATTCTCGTCGCAATTTGCTGGGAAATCTGCCAATGAAAGCCTTGTAGTCGTTAAAAAAGCTGTACAAAAAAGCAATGAAATTCAAGCTATAACAGGCGCGACAATCTCATCAAGGGCGGCGACACTGGCAATAAATAGCGCCATCGACGCTTATAATATAGTAAAAAACAGCGGTGAAGGGGGAATAAAATAATGAATTTTTTACAGCCGATTAAGAACGGCATTTTTTCGGAAAATCCCACATTCAGAATTGTTGTCGGTATGTGCCCCACTCTTGCAGTTACAACATCGGCAATAAACGGCATAGGGATGGGACTTTCGACAATGGCTGTTTTGGTGGGTTCTAACATAGTTTTATCTGCGATAAGAAAAATAGTTCCGGATAAAATAAGAATACCGATATTTGTAGTTGTTATTGCATCGTTTGTAACAATAGTTGCAATGCTTCTTGAGGCATTTGTTCCTTCACTTTATAAAGCTCTTGGAATATATATTCCTTTGATTGTTGTAAACTGCATTATTATTCAAAGAGCGGAAGCGTTCGCAAATCAAAATCCTGTTTTGAGTTCAATGGCAGACGGCATAGGAATGGGGTTAGGATTTACATTTGCGCTTTTAATGATGGGTTCAGTCAGAGAACTTATAGGAGTAGGAAGTATTTTCGGCATTAACATAATGGGTGCTGATTATGAGCCTGCGATGATATTTATTCAATCACCCGGGGCGTTTTTAACACTTGGATTTTTAATGGCTCTTGTTAATTTTATTAGTTATAAAAGAAAAGAAAAAAAAGAAGAGGCAGGTGAATAAATATGCGTTTGTTATTAATAATTGTAAGCGCGGTTTTAATAAACAATTTTGTTTTAGTTCAGTTTTTAGGAATCTGCCCGTTTTTAGGCGTTACGAAAAAAGTAGAAACTGCAATAGGCATGGGCGCAGCCGTAATATTTGTTATGACGCTTGCGTCTGCGATAACATATGTTGTTCAATATGCAATACTTGAAAAGTTTAATATTCCGTTTCTGCAGACTATAGCATTTATATTGGTAATTGCTGCGCTTGTGCAATTTGTTGAACTTGTATTAAAGAAAACCAGCCCTTCACTTTATCAGGCGCTGGGAGTATATCTTCCGCTTATTACAACAAACTGCGCAGTACTTGGCGTAGCGATATTAAACATTAATTATCATTATAATTTTATAGAAAGCGTAGTTTTCGGAGCGGCTGCGGCTGTCGGTTTCACGCTTGCGCTGATATTATTTGCCTGCATCAGAGAAAGAATGGAATATTCTCCGATTCCAAAAGCGCTGGAAGGATTTCCGATTGCGCTTATATCGGCCGCATTGATGTCGATTGCGTTTATGGGATTTTCGGGGCTTATATAGGAGGTTATGGCAATGTTTGATAGTATATTGATTTCAATTTTGTGGCTGGGAGGGTTAGGACTTATTTTCGGAGCTGTTTTAGCGTATGCGGCGAAAAAATTTGAAGTGCCGGTTGACCCTAAAATCCAGCAGATAAGAGATTTGCTCCCCGGAGCTAACTGCGGAGGCTGTGGATACGCAGGATGCGATGATTTAGCAAGAGCCGTAAATTCAGGCGAGGCTAAAGCAAGCGCTTGCTCTGCCATGTCAGGAGATAAATTAACAGAAATTAGTAAAATAACGGGTACAGATTCCGGAGATTTGCAAAAGAAAAAAGCCGTTGTAATGTGCAGCGGAGTTGGGGAATTATCAAAGCGCAAGTTTAAATATCACGGTATTGAAAATTGCAGAGAAGCAATGATTGTAATGCAAGGAGATAAAGTTTGCGAATTTGGATGTATGGGTTATGGCACATGCGTAAAGGCGTGCCCTAGCAACGCTATAAAAATTGATCCTAAAAGCGGCCAGGTAAAAGTTGACGAAAGCAAATGCACGGGCTGCGGTATATGCGAAAAAGCATGCCCTAAAAAGATTATTAAACTTATTCCTGCAGACCAAAAAGTACAGATATTCTGCAAATCAATAAGAAAAGGAAAAGAATCCAAAGAAATTTGCTCAGCTTCATGCATAGGGTGCGGGCTGTGCGAAAAACAGTGCCCTGCCGGGGCAATAAAAATGGCAGATAATCTGCCTGTAATTGATTTTGAAAAATGCACAAACTGCGGTGCATGTACAGAAAAATGTCCGACTAAAGCAATAAGAAAGGTATAAAAATATATAAGCAGCTGATAATAAAAAGCAGCTGCTTTTTTTTTACCAAAAATATATATTTAATTTTCAAAAAATGGTTATTTTCAAATAAATATATTTAGTGTATAATTAAAAATATTTCAAAAAAAGCATCAGGGGTCAAAAATGAGTGATAATGCAATGAATAAGATGCCGCGTTTAGTATCGTCAGCGGCAGAAAACGATAACATAAATATTGATGAAGCAGTTATATATGAAAATGCTTTAAAAAATTTGCAGCGTGAGATAGACGAAAAGCAAAAAATACTATCAAAGCTACAAGTTAAAGTAAGCCCGCAACCGACTTTTGATGCATCAATGATATATCAAAAAAGTAATGATGAAAATGATTATCTCAAAAATAAAGACGCCGTGCAGCGCATAAAAGACCAGGCAGCCGATGTTTTAATAGGTGAGCTTAAAAATATTACGTCCAATTTAAAGAGAAAACTTAGCGATATGGACGAAAAAGAAAGAAAGATAAGCTCAAGGCTTATTGAACTTGAAGAACGTCAAGCAATTTTAGAAGAAATTGACTATGTTCAGAGAATGATTCCAAAAAGAATCATTGAAGAAAATATTAATAAAAGCGTGCAGACAAAACAGGAACTTAATATTGATTTAGATGACATGTTTAAGCCTGCAGTAAATGTTATTGCTGATAAAACAATAAATAAAAACACAAAAGGGATAAAAATTATTGATGAAGGCAAAAAACCAGAGCAAAAAATTAGACCGATTAATGAGGAAAAAAATATAATTGAAGCAATAGAAATCACCCCGTCGGAAGTTAAAGCGCAGGAAGAACCACCCGTAATTGAGCTTAAAAAGGAAATTAAACAGCAGCCATCGTCAAAGATTGAGCTGCCCCCGGAAATTAAAAAGGCCATATTAGAAAAAATCAAGTCGTCATATGCTGAGCCTCCGAAAGAAATTATAATTAAAGATAATCTTGAGCCGATAAATAAAGCGGAAGTATCTTTAAAAGATACCAAAAATATAATTCCTGAAAAGGATAAATTAAACAGCGAAGAAATAAAACAAGCTTCACAAAGCGCCGTTCAGCCTAAATCGCAGAAAATTGAATCTAATAGCCCTATAGCTCAAGAAGTTAAAAATGCGCCAAAGAATGATAATACAAATGAAATAAAAAAAGAACCCGTAACTCAAATTTCTATTCAGAAAAATAAACCCCAACAGATAAATCCTGCAGCTGTTAACACTCTTGCAAGGGACGCAAAAAGTAAAATAAGCATTAATGCAAGACCCGAAAAAAAGGGCATGCACATCCAGGAGCGTAACTGGAAAAATTTCGCTTACATAAAGGACTCTAAGGTTAAATTAAAACAGGATGACTTGCTCAATATTAGTAAAACAATTTTGGACATTGAACAGGGGAAATTTTCACTGAAAGGAATTTAATATGGCAAAGCGTCGCAAAAAAAGATATAGCTTTAAACCCAGGTTTTTTATCATAATAGCGGTATTTATTTTGCTGATTTTTGCATGTGTAAAACTCATAACGTCTGTTATAAATAATGATAATACTACCGCTTCAAATACAATCCAAGGTTCAAACAACATTACAATTGCAATAGATTCAGGACACGATTTTAAAACTGATAAAGGAGCTGTTGCGCCCGGCGGTGTTTATGAATACAAATTAAATGACGGAGTGGCAAAAGCGCTTTCGGATGAACTCAAAAGCAGAGGGTACAACATCGTGTTCACCAGGACTCTTAACAGCAGCGAAGAAAAAACTCTGAACGAAAGGGCGCTTATTGTAAATGAGGCATGGCCCGATCTGCTTGTAAGCATACATCATAACACAAATGAAGATGTATCGGTAAAAGGTTTTACTATTATTTACAACAGTCAGAAGACAAATATCTATGACGGTCAATATATTAAATATAAAGGACAGACATATAAAGTAACAAAAAAAGATGACAGTTATATTTATTATCAGTCCGGCGGGAGCGAAAAAAAACTTGATATTAAAAGCGATACGGGTAATTATAAATTAATTGATTTAACTTCAAGCGATCTTGTAGCAAAAAGCAAAGAAGCTGCAAATGATATATATTTATCAATGAAAAATCTTAGTTTTATATCCCCGCTTACAAGCGATATAAACAATGTAATAATTGACCAGAACCTGCAGCTTATGCGTCAAACGCATTGTGCCGGCATTACGGTTGAATGCGGATTTATGACAAATGAATCAGAACTTGCTCAGTTAATTAACGAGGATAATCAAAAACTAATTGCAAAATCAATTGCAAACGGTATAGATAATTATTTTAATATTAGCGGCAACAAAGAAAGTAATTGACATAAAAATGGTAATGCTCTATAATATTAAATTGCGTATCCGCTCAAATAAGGTTTTAAGCTAATAGCACCTAATATTTGGCGAGGTTGGATAGAGGAGGTATAATATATGTATGCAGTCATAAAGACAGGCGGCAAACAGTACAGAGTCAGCGAAGGCGATGTAATAAACGTTGAAAAAATTACAAGAGCAGAAGGCAAGGACAAAATTAACATTAAAGAAGTTTTAATGGTAGTTGACGGAGACAATGTTACTGTAGGAACGCCATATGTAGCAAATGCAACAGTTGCAGCAAAAGCAATTGAAGACGGCAAAAGCGAAAAAGTTATAGTTTTTAAGTATAAACGCAAAAAAGACTACAGACGTAAACAAGGTCACAGACAACCTTATACAAAGCTTGAGATAACAAAAATAAGTGTAAAATAATTTGAATTTGACAGACTTGACAATTGAATATATTTGTCTAAGTCTAAGTATAAAGTTTAAGCAAAAGGAGGTAATTATTATGGCTCATAAGAAAGGTGTCGGCAGCTCTAGAAACGGAAGAGACAGTGAATCCAAAAGATTAGGCGCAAAACGTGCCGACGGTCAATTTGTTTTATCGGGCAATATTCTTGTAAGACAAAGAGGAACAAAAATACATCCTGGTGTTAATGTTGGTATAGGTACTGATGATACGCTTTTTGCTTTGATTGACGGTGTTGTAAAATTTGAAAGAAAAGATAAGACACGCAAACAAGTCAGTGTGTATCCGCAAGTATAGACAATTAATAAATTAAACATTTTGGGCGTAGATTAAGCCCGGCACTCTTATCGGGTGTCGGGCTTATTATTTACATCAAAGTATTGTTTTAAGTTTAAAGCGATGTTTTTATGGAATAATGTAAAAAGAATAAATTAACAGAGGTTATGAATGTTTGTAGATTATGTAAAAATTTTTATAAAAGCAGGCAAAGGCGGAGACGGCAGTATGGCTTTCAGAAGAGAGAAATATGTGCCTAACGGCGGACCTGCGGGCGGAGACGGCGGAAGAGGCGGAGATGTAATATTTATATCCGACAGCGGAGTAAACACATTGCTTGATTTCAGATATAAAAAAAGCTTTAAAGCAGATAACGGCGGAAACGGCGAAGGAAATAATAAATCGGGCAAAAGTGCTGATGACCTTATTATAAAAGTGCCTGTGGGCACTATTATAAAAGATAGCCAAACAGGCCAAGTTTATGCAGATTTAACTTCCGATAACCAGCAAGCGGTAATCGCAAAAGGAGGAAGCGGCGGAAGAGGAAACCAGCATTTTGCTACTTCTACAAGGCAGGCGCCAAGATTCGCAGAGCCTGGGCAGCCGGGAGAAGAATTTGAGCTTACGCTGGAGCTTAAAGTGCTTGCGGATGTAGGTCTTGTGGGATTTCCTAATGTAGGCAAATCTACTTTTCTATCAAGCGTATCAAACGCAACTCCTAAAATCGCGAATTATCATTTCACGACTATCGACCCGAATTTGGGCGTAGTCAAATATAAAGATGCCAAAGAATTCGTTATTGCCGATATTCCCGGAATTATAGAGGGAGCTTCAGAAGGAGCGGGACTTGGTCACAGGTTTTTAAAGCATATTGAGAGAACAAGGCTTATACTTCATATTATAGACGCTTCGTCTAGTGAAGGAAGAGACCCAAAAGAAGATTTTGAAATAATAAACAATGAACTTAAAGAATACAATTTAAAACTTGCTTCGCGCAAGCAGATAATAGTCCTAAATAAAATTGATTTAATTGATGACAAAGAAAAGATTGCAGATTTAACGAAGCATTTTAAAAAAATGGGTTATGATGTTTTTGCAATATCGGCGGCAAATAATGAGGGTATTATCCCGCTGCTTGATAAAGTAATTCAAACTCTTTCAGAAATAGAACACAGCCCGGAAACATTTGATTATGAACCGCATGATAGCGTAAAGGAAATAAATTATGACGCTAAAGACAAAAAGCAATTTGAAGTAAGTAAACAGTCTGAAGGAGTATATATTATATCAGGTGATTTTATAGATAAAATGCTTAAAAGAATTAATTTTAGCGATTCTTATTCAGCTGCGTATTTTCAGAAAATACTTGTAAATGAAGGCATTGAAGCGCAGCTCAAAAAGCTCGGCATAAAAAACGGAGATACGGTTGTAATTAATGATAGGGAATTTGAATATTTTGAATAGGAGAAATGCTTATGCTAAACAGTAAACAGAGAAGATTTTTAAAATCAAAAGCAGTTAGTATAAACGATACAATTTTTGTAGGTAAAGACGGTATAACCGATAATCTGATAAAACAGCTTGTCAAAGAACTTACAGCCAATGAACTAATAAAAGGAAAAGTGCTTGAAAGCAGTTTAATTAATGTAAAAGATGCCGCTGATAAACTTGCCGAAATAACGAATTCATATGTAGTATATACAATAGGTAAAAAATTTGTTATATATAAACAAAATAAAGATAATGAAAGATATATTCTGCCATGAAAAAATTCGGAATATTGGGAGGAAGTTTTAATCCCATACATTTAGGTCATTTAATACTTGCCGAACAAGTAAAAAATAATTTTGATCTTGATAAAATAATTTTTATCCCAACTACGGATAATCCATTAAAAAATAAACTCTGCGATGTAAATAAATACGATAGATTTACTATGACATCTCTTGCAGTAGAGGACAATGATTACTTTGAAGTTAGCGACATTGAAATAAAAAATACAGGTTACAGCTATACAATTAATACAATAGAAGAATTACTGATTATGGATTCATCAGTTAAATATTATTTTATATGCGGAGCTGATATTATTTTTTACCTTGAGAGATGGAAAGAATTTGAAAAATTATTCAAATACATTACTTTTATAGCGGCTTACAGAACAGGTTATGATACAGTAAAACTTCAGGATGAAGTTACGCGGTTAAAAGAAAAATACGGCGCTGATATAATTATTTTTAAGACGCCTTTAATTGACATTTCTTCTACCCAGATAAGAAAGAGGCTTAAAGAAAGTAAAAGCGTAAAATATCTGATACCGCAAAATGTGTACAGCTATATAACGCAAAAAGGGCTTTATAAGGAGTAATTAATGGACAATCAAAATATAATAGATTATCTAAATAAAAATTTGAGCGCAGAAAGATACAAACATACTATTTGCTGCGCTGAGCTTGCAGTAGAGCTTGCACAGATTTACGGGGCAGATAAAGAAAAAGCTTATAAAGCAGGGCTGCTTCATGATGCCGCCAAAGAATTAAGCGTCGATAAAATGCGCGAACATATTAAAAACAACGATATGCAAGTAGATATTTATATGGAAAATAATTCGGCGCTTTTGCATGCCTATGCATCGGCCGCAATGGCTAAGGCTATGTTTGACGTAGAAGATGCAGAAATATTAAACGCTATTACATATCACACCACAGGGAAAGAAAATATGACGCTTCTTGAAAAAATTATTTTTATAGCAGATGCCACCGACGAGAGCAGAACATATGATAAAAAAATTGAACAGTGGCGAGATCTTGCAAAAAAAGATATTAACGCCGCAATTTTAAAAGTTCTAGATTTTAATATCGTTAAAGTAGTAAACAGAGGATTTGTGCTGCACGAAAATACCGTAAAAGCGCGAAATTATTTGGTAATAAATAATGGAAAATAGTCTGCAGATAAAGCGGAATGATTTTTTAAAAGCGCTTGCGGCAATTGCAATGCTTGTAGACCATACCGCAATTTTATCTGTATTCGCAGGCACTGAAATATATACTATAATGAGGGCGATCGGTAGAATAGCGTTTCCCATATTTGCTTATTATATAGTCGTAGGATTTATAAATACTCATAATTTGAAAAAATATTTAACCAGGCTTTTTATCTGCGCTGTTATATCTCAGATACCATATACTCTGTATTTCAAAAATTATCTGGATTTAAATGTAATATTTACTTTCTTAATTGCGGCAGCAGTTCTATATTTTATAAAAATACAATGGCATTATACGGCAGTAGTTATTGCAATATTGCCCGTATGTATAGAAATTTTATTTCATATTAGTTTTAACTATTCTATATATGGCATTATTACCGTTGTTATTTTCTACTTGTTTAGGGAGAATCCGTACAAGATAGGAATTGTTTTTTTTATAGTAACTCTTATATTTAGTATTTATAATAAGAACCCCATTCAAATGTTTGCGGTTTTATCTGTTCCTTTAATTTTTATCAAACCGCCAATTAATGTAAAAATGCCGAAATATTTTTTTTACTATTTCTATCCTATTCATTTAATGGTATTATATATTGCAAGTATTTTAATATACTTATAAAAGCAATATGAGGAGTTTTTATGAAAGAGAGTAGTTTAACAAAAGAACAGCAAATTAAAAAAGTGCTGACATATCGCTGGGTTGTGTACGCAATTTTGATATTATCTTATTTTATTGTTTTCGTACACCGTATGTCGGTAGGAATTATCAAACAAGAACTTGTAGATTCATTCGCTATGACGCCGGTTGGATTTGCAACGCTGGGCGCTATGTATTTTTACGCATATG
>JAAZOI010000289.1 GCA_012797825.1 Eubacteriaceae bacterium
AACGAATATATCAATAGACAATATTTCGCAGCTTGAAAATAAATTTAACGCAAAAATTGAGCAGGGTTCCTCGTTCGATAATGATATATCAGACTGCAAAACTATAAGGATATTTCGTGAAAATACAAAAGTAAACCTGCCGGCTGTTATTGAGGGCAGTGCCGTACAGCCAGGTCAGATTTTGCTCGACCCGGCTTTCGCAAACGCTAACGGCTATAAAATAGGAGACAGCTTTAGCATAGAAAATAAATCGTATAAAATCGCGGGATTTTTCTCGCTCCCCAATTATATTTATATAATCAAGTCGCAATCTGATTTATTAAGCGACGCAAAGACGTTCGGCATAGCAATGCTGAGCAAAAACGATTTCGATTCTTATCAAAGCGTGAAAACATTTTACTCAATTAAATTTGGTTCAAATACTCAAAACGTGCAGACGCAGGCTGAAGCTTTTCGCAGCGAACTTACAAAACAAGGCGTTACGGTAACGCAATGGACTGATACTGCAAACAATAACCGCGTAACTATAGTAACCGCTAAAATTGACGGCATAGGCAAAGTCAGCACTTTTCTTCCCGTCGTAATACTATTGCTTACATGCGTTCTTACGGGAATAGTTATTCTGCGCATGATAAAGCAGGAATCCATCATTATCGGAACGCTGTATGCGCAAGGGTACAGAAAGAAAGAAATAATAAATCATTATATTCGCTATCCGCTGATAATAGCAATTCTCGGCGGCATAATAGGAACCATTCTGGGAATTTTGACAATTAAGCCTATGACTGCTTTTATGCTGGAGTATTTCAATATCCCGCTCAGCAAATCGGTAGTCACTCCTGTACACATAATTATAAGTTTGCTGCTTCCTATTATATTTTTAACGCTGAGCGCTCTTTATATTTTAATTAAAGAACTGCGTTACTCTCCAGTGTCGCTTATGAGGGGCGAGGCAAAGTCGTCAAAAGTAAATGTTATAGAACGTAAAGCAAGACTTGATAAGTTAAAATTCAAGACCAAGTTTAAGCTGCGAGAGCAGTTTAGAAGCACCTCTCGGCTTGTGTTTTTATTGTTCGGCGTGGTCTTGGCAACTATGCTGCTTTTACTCGGATTCACCGCCAAAAGTTCTATGGATTATTTAATGGGCGAAAACCTTACAGGCACGCTTTTATTTAAATACGAATATGTTTATAATTCATTTCATTTCAATAATCCGTCTGCAGGCGCCGAAACTTTCAGCGGCGGTGAGTTTGCAATGAAAAAAGACGGAAATGATATTACATTTACACTAAGCGGCATAAAGCCCGATACTAAAATGATCGCCTTAAAAGATAAAGCCGGCAATGTTTTAGACACGAATAAAACAATTATTACCATGCCGCTTGCAGATAAATTGGGTGTAAAAGAAGGCGGCAGTATAGAAGTTACAAGTAAGGTAACCTCTAAAACTTTTAAAGTTACTGTTGATAAGATTGCCGATTCATATGTCGGAGAATACATTTTTATGCCTATTGATAAATTCAACAGCCTTGTTGGCTATCCCGAAGGAAGCTATATAGGGCTTTGGAGCAATAATAAACTTGATATAGATGAAAAATATCTGTATAGTGCAACCTCAATAGATGAAACAATAAATAATTTTAAAGCTTCAATGCAGCCGCTGCAAAGCGCGCTTGGAGTAATGGGGCTGCTTGCGTTTATTATAGGTCTTGTGGTTATACATGTTGTTATTTCGCTGATAATAGAAGAAAACAGATCGACAATATCGCTTATGAAAGTATTCGGCTACAGAAAAAAGGAAATCAATTCATTAATACTTAACAGCCCGTTTATTATTATAGTAATAGGATATATTTTGGGCATACCCGTTATAATGAATTTAATGGGAGCTGCGTTTAAAAGCATTACGCAAAACATAGATATTGCTTTTCCAATAGTAATTAATTATGTTTATCTGATTATCGGGTTTGTTGTAGTATATCTTATGTATGAATTATCCAAGGCTCTTAATAAGCGTAAACTTAACAAAATCGATATGAGCGAGGCATTGAAGTCGGGGAAGGAATAGGGTAGTTAAGGATAAATAACTATAAATAGAGAGATTTTATCTCTCTATTTTTTGAAATATTTAAAAAACTTTATTTAAATTGTACCATTATTTATTTAATTTTGCTTTTATGTTTGTTATTGCAACATTATTATAAATTTTATCTTTATCTTTAATTTCGCACATAAAGGTAAAAGCACCTTCTATTTTATCATTAATTTTAAGAGGAAAACTTATAGCAAAACTTCCTATAAGCCACTCTTCATTGTGAATTGAAACCCCCACTTTTTTTATTTTTTCTAAATTATTTCTTACTTCTATTTCTGTTGATAATGTATTTTTATTAAATTTTATTATTGTTGTTTTTTTGAAATAGTCAGATAAATTTTTTTCGGGTAAAGTTGATAATAATAGTTTACCTGGAGCAGAGCAATAATGGTGACGCGTAGGATCAAAAAAAGCGTTATTTAAGTTTATACTTTGAAGAATATTATTTTTATGCAACACAATAGCTTGATATCCGCAAAATACAATAATATGTGTAGTCATATGATATTCATATGATAATGAATACATAAGGTCTAAATATTTTATAGTAAATGGATGTTGTAAAACAATATTATTAGCTATAGCGTATAATTTAGCATTAAGATAATACTTATTTGATTTTTCATCTTTATTAACATATCCTAACTGTTGCATAGTGATTAAAAATCTGTTAATACTTGAAACACTGCAATCTAAAGAATATGCAATTTCATTTATATGTAATTTTCCGTTATTCTTTGATAAAAGTTCAATAATTTTAAAAGTTTTTTCGACTGAAGCTACGCTGTAGTTATAATCATCCATTTTTCTCCTTTCTCTATTTTGCTACCAGCGCTGTCGATAAAATATATTTTACATATATTTTATAATCTTAATTTTTTTTTACAATAATAAAGCAAAAAAAACAATATTTATTGCGCATAACGCAATAGTAGTTGTTAGCAAAAATTGATAGGTTGATATTTATATAAAACTATTTACACGTTTACAATAAAAGATTATTTTAAAAATGAAGCAAGTATAAACGCGTTTATGTTTCGAAATTAAAAATACATAGGAGGAGATAAATGTTACAATTAAATAAATTTTCTTTAACACAAAAAGATATTGAAAATATGTTTGACGGAAGCTGGTTTACTCATGCGCAGATATTTGATGATGTTTTACTTATAAGCAATAAGTCTACAAATTGTATTGTATTAAAAACCAGTGAAGGTCTTATACTTATGGACGCGATATTTCCCAAAAAAGAAATGTTTGATGCCATAGTTGATGCTATTTCAGATATCGGATGGAATCCGAAGGATATAAAAAAATTCATTATATCGCATGGACATTTTGATCATACAGGTTGCGGCAAATGGATAAAAAAAGCCTTCAATCCTGAAATTTATATGTCGGAAATCGATTATCATTTTTGGAGAGAAAAACCTTTTTTTCCCGACAAACCTGAAACGCATGCAGATTTTGAAATACATAATTTTGTCGGCGAAGGCGATGAGATAACTCTTGGAGATAAAACAATAAAAGTATTCTTCACGCCGGGGCACACGCCAGGAGGCTTAAGTTTTATTTTCCCTGTATATGATCTTGGAACAAAACATGTTGCGGCTATTTGGGGAGGGACAAATCCACCAAACAATATAAAGGAAGTCGTCGTATATTTCAGATCAGTCGACCATTTTCTCAAACAAACAGATAAATATAATGTAGATGTTGCGCTAAGTACACATCAGATGCTTATGGAAAACGGATTGGAAAGAATGGATGTCGCCAGGAAACGGTTTGTTCATATGCCTAATCCATATGTTTTGTGCTCAAATAAGGGATATAGAGAGTATGCTCAACTTTTCAGAAATATGTGCTATGACAGATTAGAAACAATGTAAACTTCATATAAAAAATTAAATTTATTTAAGGAAGGTGATATTAACAATGAAAACAGCTGAAAACAAACGCGGATTATTGCTTTTCATACAAATGATTGTAATGCTTATAATGGGATTCGTGTATGTATATAGCATTATACTTCCATATGTTATGCAAAAATTTGCAGTAGATAAAGCAACTGCTGCTATACCATATTCAGTAGTATTGGCAGTATTTGTTGTTGGGAATTTAATTGGCGGGTTAATGCAGAAAAAGCTTTCAACAAAAAAATGTCTTGCAATCGGCTATTTGGGAATGATTATCGGAGCAGCCTCGACAGCGGTTTTACCGTCAAATTCATTTTGGTTAATGTCTGTTACATTCGGGGCAATTATCGGATTGGGAAATGGCATAGTTTATAATGTGCTTATAGCACTTGGTC
>JAAZOI010000290.1 GCA_012797825.1 Eubacteriaceae bacterium
AGCTTCAGTCGATTTATCAACCTTCCCCGGCTCTTTCGGCAACTGGTCATCTGTAGGTATATCTGAGAAATCTATGTTCCTAGCTTTATTTACTGCGTTTCCATATTGGTCGTATATCAGCTGCTCATCACTGCTTATATTAGATAAATCAGGCATATTATTAGCTGAATTGCCAGACTCGCTTGCAGATTTAATTTTATTCATCATATTCTTATACTGACTCAAATCAAGCCCGTAATCTCTGTCAATATCGCCAGTTGATTTTGGCAAACCTTTAATCTTTTTCATCATTTCATTGTACTGACTCAAATCAAGCCCGTAATCCCTGTCGACCGCTTCTGTAGACTTGTTGACTTTAACTTTCTCAGGCTCTTTCGGCAGTTGGTCATCAGTTGGTATCTTAGAGTAGTCAATACTCTTCGCCTTATTAACCGCATTGCCAAAGCTGTCGTAAATCAATTGCTCCTCACTGCTAATCTTCGAATAATCAATATCCCTCTTAGGCTTGCTTGTGTCATCCGATTTATTCTTGCTCATCATATCCTTGTATGAACTCAAGTCAAGCCCGTAATCCCTGTCAACCGCGTCAGTCGATTTATCAACTTTTACTTTTCCCGGCTCTTTCGGCAATTGGTCATCAGCAGGTATCTTTGAGTAGTCTATACTCTTCGCCTTATTTACCGCGTTACCGAAACTGTCATATATCAATTGCTCCTCACTGCTAATCTTTGAATAATCAGGCTTACGCTCAATCGGGGGCAGCTCATTTGCGTCTTTCTTATCAATAGGCTCTCCTATACGAAACAGATATGCTTTAAATCGTCAACATCTTTCTTATCCGTATCCCCCTTTTCATGCGACGCAAGCGCATAAAAATACTTGTTCATATCATTCTTTGTTATGTATTTGTATCCGTCGTCCGCACCCGTGGGATTATTTATGTAATAAAGATCATTTAAGTGATTGTACTTTCCGAAGTCAGAAAAAGACTTCCCTATCTTTATCATCGTGTCGGCGTACTTATTGTCTTTTATCTTATCGCTGACGTTGTCGTATACAGCAGCGCCTTTATTAGCTTCCGCCTTGCGTCCGCTTCTCATTTTAGAAAGATAATCGTCCATAGCTTTTACGTTAAACCCGTAATCGCTGTTTATCATATCCGTGGACTTATTGACGCTTGTTTTCTTAGGCTTAACAGTCATATCTGCGTAAGCCTTCGCGTTTAATCCCCAGTCGGACTCAATCATATCCGTATTGCGTATGTTTTTAGACGTATCTTTGCCTGTGCTTTTTGCAGATGATTTTACGTTATTGTTCTGTGCTTTTGCCGTACTGCTCTGCGTACTTGCGGACGTATTTTTAAACACGTTCACATCCGTATTTAAACTTGCTTTCTCTTCCTGCTGTCTTTTCTTTTCTTCTTCTCTGAGTTTATCGAAAAAACTTTTAAGACTCATTTTTACCTCCCGTGCAACAAAAAAAGACGCGTAAGCGTCCTTTGCGTATATCTTCATGGTACTATATTAAACTAATACTATGTCCCCCGCGTCCCCATATTTAAATTAATCAAAAATAATATTTTATATACCCCCCATAACCACCCCTTACGCCTACCCCTGCGGCACGCTCCAATCTGCGCAACAAAAAAGCCGCCTTATAAGCGCCTTTCTCTTACTGTCTTTCCCACAATACCATACTACATCATTTACACGTCCCCCGTGTCCCCCATTTGCATTTATTTTCTGGTATTATTTTTTATTTATATAATTTCTTGTCAGATGTATTAATTCTTCTGCGACTTCTATTGCATATTTATTTTGGTTTTCAGGTAAATAGCTAAAACGGATTTCTTCAAGTCTGTTAACCGCATTATGTTGTTCTTTTTCAAGAGTATATTTAAAATTGTCAGGCAGTATTACCTGTTCAAGCTGATGCTGAAATTCTTCCACATCAAATACGCCGTTAATATAAGATTTGCATATGTTTATAATACTTTCTAAATTATTCATAATGACCCCCTTATTTTATATAAGTTATTATTGTTACAACCATACCTTGTGGATTGGTGATAACTTTTACTGTTCCTGATATATATGCCAAATTACCATTCTGCTGCAATATAGGTTTAGATGAGTTAATTACATCTTCAACAAATTGAGGAGCAACGCTTCTGCCATAATCTTTACCATTTAATCCTTGGTAAATATTTGGTCCAAATCTATTTCCACTTGGCTGCATTCTATTAACAGCATGTTCTGAATATAATCTATTTCCAACTTTTGCGTATATGCGGTCATTCACAGTTACTTTATCATAATTTTGCCAACTATCCCAAAGTATTTTATTATTTCCAGTACTGCTTTGTTCTATTTTTATTGCTGCTTTGTTTGTTTTTTCTACTGCTTCACTTACCTCATCCCCGCTCTTAACAACCTTCTTCCCAACCCCCGCCGCCTCATCCGAAGACTTCATAACATTGCCAAGCAAAGGCGCGATACTGGGCGAGTCCATGCTGCGCTTCAGCGCGGGCATAAGTTCGTCAACTTTGTTACGGGAGAATTCAGTAAAGATGCTGCCAATGGGATAACATTTTATATAGTTATTTGTCTATTTTCCCATACTGTTTTGAATATATAAAAACCACCTTTTTTTGTTCCAAATTCATTTGATTTTATATTACCAGTTTTGTTAATTATTTTCTTAGTGTTTTTTATAAAAAGGACGATTCAACTAATCGGTGTATTAAATCAGTCAAACCGTCCCCTTATATCGTAGCATTGTGGAACTAATAATTAATCATGAGTTCGCTTGTATATCATTGGCTTTCCACCTAATGGATCTACAATCGGAACTCCTGTATGATCATCAATATATGATATTTCATCATCTCCATATTCGATTGTTATCTCCGTTCCGTATGGCATCCACATCAAAGATAATAACATGGGATCAATCTCGACTATTGAATCAAAATCTACTACGGACCAATTGCTGGTTTCAGCTAAATACTCTTCTGTATCAAATTCAGAGAAAAATCGCCACCCATTATCAACTTCTCGAGTTCCCTCTTCACGGTTACACCATTTAATTCTACCTTTTTTTTCTTCTACGTTTTTTGTAGTCAGACATTTCCCAAATTCAGGGTGTGGTGTGTTATTCATTATAAACCTCCTATTCATATCTATGACTCCTATTTGTGCTCGGTAACTCTGGTCTATAGTTTGCAGGATTTCTATACCATTCCAAAAATTCCTTTTGAGTTATTTCGCCATTTATATAACGATCATGTATATCGGAGTATTTTTCTCCAGGAATATGCCCCATATCCCATTGCCCTCGTCTGGGCTTTGTTTTATCCCATGTTATACTTCCACCAGCCGGGTCTGGTGCTTTGCCAGTCGTTGGATCCTTGTAGTTGTTCCAAACATCATCAACCTGTGTTTTCCCGTACGATGGTCTGCTTTTAGCGTAGGGTTTGGTGATATTGTGACTAGCTTTCCCAGCACCCTTGCTTGCATCCGCTAACCCCTCTTTAACCTCATCCCCGCTCTTAACAACCTTCTTCCCAATCCCCGCCGCCTCATCAGACGACTTCATAATATTGCCGAGCAACGGCGCGATACTGGGAGAATCCATACTGCGCTTCAGAGCAGGCATAAATTCATCGACTTTGTCAAGGACATTCTTAGCGGTCTTTTCTGCTAAGTCGGAATTCTTAATAACATTCTTTACAAGCCCGGCGGCTTCGTCAAGATTCTTAACAACCCCAATACCTGGTACAAGCCCGACTAAGTCTAGCAACGTCTGCCCTATATGTTTTCCGCTCCATTCCCAGTTGGAGAAATCATACACAAGGTCTCTTATATCCGCCGCGAAATCAAGCCCTGTAAGTCCAAGCCCGATTTGCCCAGCAGTACCTAAAGCGGTTACATCATCAGTGTAGTTGCCGTAAACTACCTGCTTTGCAGAACGTTTTAAGTAGTCTCTTACTTCTGCGTCTATCTTATCTTGTTTATCATAATCACTGCTTACATCAAATCCGTAACTGTCATATATTTTATTATAATCAATACCTTTCGCTTTATCAATAGCCTTATCTTTTGCATCATCTGCAAACTGGTCATCAGTAGGTATATCAGAGTAATCTATACCTTTAGCCTTATTTATCGCATTACCATAACTGTCGTATATCAACTGCTCATCACTGCTAATCTTAGAATAATCAATAGGCTTCTTAGGTTTATCTGTATCATCCGATTTATTCTTGCTCATCATATCTTTATACGAGCTCAAATCAAGCCCATAGTCCCTGTCAACCGCTTCAGTCGATTTATCAACTTTTACTTTCCCCGGCTCTTTCGGCAATTGGTCATCAGTCGGTACTTTAGAGTAGTCTATACTCTTCGCCTTATTTACCGCGTTACCGAAACTGTCATATATAAGCTGCTCCTCACTGCTAATCTTTGAGTAATCAGGCTTATTCTTAATAGGTGGCAGCTCATTTGCGTCTTTCTTATCAATCGGCTCTCCAATACGAAACAGATAATGTTTTAAAGCATCAACATCTTTCTTATCCGTATCCCCCTTTTCATGCGAAGCAAGCGCATAAAAATATTTGTTCATATCCTCTTTGTTTATGTACTTATAGCCCTCGTCTGCACCCGTGGGATTATCTATATAATAAAGATCATTTAAGTGATTGTACTTTCCGAAGTCAGAAAAAGACTTCCCTATCTTTATCATCGTGTCGGCGTACTTATTGTCTTTTATCTTATCGCTGACGTTGCCGTATACAGCCGCGCCTTTATTAGCTTCCGCCTTGCGTCCGCTTCTCATTTTCCCCAAATAATCGTCCATAGCCTTTACGTTAAAGCCGTAGTCATTATCTATCATATCGGTAGATTTATTAACGCTTGTTTTTTTAGGCTTATAAGTCATGTCGGCATATGCCTTTGCGTTTAATCCCCAGTCGCTGTCAATTAAGTTAGTATTGCGTTCATTTTTAGCGGTATTGCTCTGTACTTTTGATGTACTTCCGCCTGCACCCTTTACATTTGACTTTGCTGTATTGCTCTGTGCTTTTGTTGTACCGCTCTGCGTACTTGCGGACGTATTTTTAAATACGTTCACATCCGTATTCAAACTTGCCAGCTCTTCCTGTTGTCTTTTCTTTTCTTCTTCTCTGAGTTTATCGAAAAAACTTTTAAGACTCATTCATTACCTCCCTGCAATAAAAAAAGACGCGTAAGCGTCCTTTGCGTAAATCTTGATGATACAATATTAAACTAATACTATGTCCCCCGCGTCCCCCTCTTTACATTTTTTTGGTGTTATAATAAAATAAATATTAAATTTAAAAAAGGCGGTAATTATGGAATCTGAAAAACAAAGAAGATATAAAACGATTATAGAAATGGCAATTACATATATAGCGGTAATTCTGATTATTATGTTTTCATCTTCAATTGTCAGCCTCGGAAATTCTACGGCTGTAAAGATGTTTTTAACCGTTGGTGTTTACGCAACCGCGGCAGCGGTAGTTTTTATAGTTTTATATTTACGTAAAATTCCCCTCTCTGAGCTTGGATTTACTAAAATAAGAATCAACAAACAGCTCCTGACGGCAGTTTTAATATTTGCATTCACATTTTTCGCCGCGGTTATTATACCGCTGGCTCTGGGGATAAATAGAGCGGATGTCCTTCATTACAAATACAGATCGGTATATATATTAATTTTTTATATGTTTTATGATTTCTTTTGTGTCGGGTTCGGAGAAGAACTGATATTCCGCGGATATTTTTACTCAAGAATAAAAACCGTCTCGCAAAAAGCGTATATGCCAATGATTATATCAGCGTTATTGTTTGGTCTTTTGCATTATCCCAACACTCTTAATATAGCTAATGTAATAGCGACAACAGGGCTCGGACTTGTTTACGGATTTTGCCGATGGAAAATTAAAAGCTGCTCTTTGCTTTCGTTATCTGTCGCGCACGGCATGCATGATGCGGTAATTTCGTTGTTATCTTATATTTTATAAATATTTTAAGCAATAAAAAAAAGACGTCTTGCACGTCTTTTAATTTATTTTGCGCTCATTTTCCTGCATTCTTCCGCGCAGTCCCTCAGCACATTTACGCATTTCATAGTATGTGTGTCTTTAAAGTTTTCACATTCCTCTGCTGCCATTTCGCACATGTCCGCGCATAAAGCGCATTGTTTTGTAGAGCTTTGTCCGGCCATAGTCATTATCTCCGCCGTGAAGCAGCACATTCTTTCGCATTCATTTAAAAAGGATATGCATTTGGTGCGGTCGGCAACGTCCTGCTCTTTTAGGTCAATCATTAGGCATTCGCGGCATGCCTGGGCGCATTTTACGCACATATCAATGCAGGTCTGATACATATTTCCAAGTGTGGATATAATTCCCATTTATTTTCCTCCGTATGGCAAATATTTTATAAGTAGTATTTATTTTTAAGTTCTAATTTATTCACATATTCATTTACCATACATCTGATAATAAATTTAACCTCTCCTTGTTCATGCCCGAAAATGTAGGGAACGGCCCCTGTGTCGTTCCGCCTAATATATTCGGCAATAAAAAAAGACGCTTCCGCGTCTTGGGTAATTAAAGAATAATTTAATCCCTTTCAAATTTAATTCCGTTGTTGCATTCCTTATCTTCGTCCGCGTCTTTAAACACTTCAAAAGGTATGCCTTCGGGGAATGCTTTGCAGCTTAATTTTTTGTCTTCAGCATAAAGGTGCGTGCACTCGGCGCATTTAGATAATATTACGCTCATTTAATCATCTCCCGTGTTCAATTCAATTATTCCCTTTTAAATTTTATTCCGCTATTGCATTCCTTATTTTCATCTTGTTTCCATAAAATTTATTTTGGTATTCCTTTTGGGAATGATTTACAGCAAAATTTATCATTAATTTTATATTCATATAAATATGTGCATTCCATACATTCAGTAAATATTACGCTCATTTTAATTAACCTCTTAAAATGCGGAACGACACAGGGGCCGTTCCCTACATTAAATTGTCCGTATTCATTTCATCCTCATTCCATTTTAAAACATTTTCATCAATATATTTCCAAGTATGCTGATAATCTGTTTCATTTCTTATTATTCTGTCGTAGAATGATTTCTGCCATATTTTTTTATTAAACGGCTCATAATTTCCAGCTTGCACATAATCTATATATATTCTTGTAGTAACAGTTTTGAATTGCTTTACTATATCAAAAATTGTAATATCATTTTTCTGCCTGTTATTCTTAAGTATTAATATTATTGCATGAATGTGATTGGGCATAATGCAGTATTTATCAATAGAAAAAATGTAGGGAACGACCCCTGTGTCGTTCCGTCTTGAAATGTTTAATAACTTCTCCTTAACCTTTTTCCCAAATTCACTTAATACCATGTTGCCGCATTCAATTTTTCCCAATAACGGCATCCTATCTTTCGTGCATATTGTTATGTAATAGGCGTTGCTTTGAGAGTAATCATATTCTTTTAATCTCTGCGGTTTTCTTTTCGGCAATTCCATTTAATTACCTCGTTTTATATAAATTGCTTAAACATAAAATTATACAAATTGCTTTATTAATGCTGTGATTATATTGTCCGCTTCTTCCCCGCACACTTTTCTTCTTGAACTTACATGCAAATGTAGGAACGACCCCTGTGTCGTTCCGCCTGATATCATGAGATTAAATAATGTTATTATATCCGCTATCTTACCATGGTGCAGGAAACAGTATATTCTCAATAACAGCAACTATTATTGTCGTTATAACATTTGCGCCGATAATGGTCCAAAGCAACAGCTTTTTGTTTTGTACGCTATTTTTAAAAGTACTATATACTATCGGAATTTCAATAGCTATTGTAATAAATATATACGCCGCTCCTATAGTATAAGTTGGCAAAATATCTAACATTTCTTTGAATGAATATAATTGTCCGGACATCTGTCCGGATGAAAAATCGGATGCAAAAGAGGCATATGTAAAAAGATAGGGAAAGGCAAATGATAGCAAATTGGTTATTGTTACAACACAAAATACTTTAAAAGGCTTGCCTGCTTTAGGTATTTTATTAATTGACAAAGCTTCTATTGCTAACGTTATTATAATTACATAAGGCAACAAATCAAACGGACGTCTTTCTGATATCCATAGTGAAGTCGAGTTAGCTGAAACAGTTATGTGAAATACGACAGTAAACAGCAGACAACATAATACATATGACATCGGTTTATGCTTTTTCATCAGATTTAACCTTTCTTAATCACATAATCACATATTTTATTATTTAAACCCATAATAACTATACCACATTTTGTAAAACTTTGTAATATTTAATAAAACCCTGCACCTTTGCCTTTCCCTGTCATATAATATAGTGCAGCCTAATATCAGCCTTCTCAGATATGCTGCCCATACCCTCCTTTCCCAACAAAAAAAGCCGCAGTACGCAGCTTATTTTTTAAACTTGTTTTTTACCGTCTTTAATAAACAATTCCCGCCTTTTCTTAAAATACACAAGATTTAAAACAAAGTATACAACTTCCCATAATATCAAAAGTATGGCGATCCCAAAAAATGATGAGTAGTATGTGCCGGACATTACAAACATAGCCTGAATATACATAACACTCGTAAAAACGGCGGTAACTATCAAATATATTATGTTCAGATAATACCCCGTCTTTGTAAGCCGCCTTAAATATATGTATACGAATATTTCAAAAATAATCGTGATAATTTTTATTATCTCAAACGTTATTTCAGTGTATCCCCATTTCAAAATTGTATTAAAAGCTCCGTAAATAATTCCAAAAGGCATCATAATATATATGTAAAATTTCAGCCAGTTCACAGGCCGCGCGCATTTATCGGTCTCTTTCAAATAGTTCCAGCCCGTTATCTTATAAACAATTTCCTTTGTTCGGCTGTTTTTCGGCTGCTGCGTATCGTTCATATTATCATTATCCATATAAACCTCTTTTTTATATTCTATTCATTAATGCATACCGAATATTTTGTAAAA
>JAAZOI010000291.1 GCA_012797825.1 Eubacteriaceae bacterium
ATACCCACAAGCGAATCGCACGCTTTAATTGCGGGCGTATCGGGAGCTGCTATAGCAATTCAAGGCGGCATGGCAGGAATAAACGGCGCGCAATGGATAAAAGTTATTTACGGACTTGGTCTGTCTACTATTTTGGGATTTATCATGGGATATATTACTGTTAAATTAACTGAGCGCGCTTGTCTGAATTCAGACAGGTGCAGGATGAACGGCTTTTTTCAGAAAGCTCAGATAGGCGGCGCCGCATTAATGGCTTTTATGCACGGAGCGCAGGACGGGCAGAAGTTTATGGGTGTATTTATGTTGGGTATATTTTTGGCTAAAGGCACAAACGCATCATCGTTTACCATACCTATATGGCTTATGGTTTTATGTTCTCTTATAATGGGTCTCGGCACGTCGATAGGCGGGATGAGAATAATAAAATCAGTCGGAATGGATATGGTTAAACTTGAAAAATATCAAGGCTTTTCCGCTGACCTCGCCGCATCATTATGCCTATTATTTTCTTCGCTTACAGGCATTCCCGTGAGTACAACGCATACCAAAACAACTGCTATAATGGGAGTAGGAAGCGCAAAACGTTTATCAAACGTAAACTTGAGCATTGTAAAAGACATGCTTACGGCGTGGTTTCTGACTTTTCCCGGCTGCGGGCTAATAGGATTTTTAATGGCATTATTATTTATAAAAATATTTTAAAATAATATGGAGAAACTAACGTAAATGAAAAAAAACAAAGATTTTAATTATTTTGATGAATTTATAAATCTTACCGATTATTGCTGCCAATCGGCTGTAATGCTGCATGATGTGCTGTCAAATTACAACCCGCTTGAAATAGAAGCAAAGATGCTTAAATTGCATGAAATAGAACATATGGCAGATCAGGGCATGCATAATGTTATGAATAAACTGATGAGAGAATTTATTACGCCTATAGAACGTGAAGATATTATTAGTCTTGTTCAAAATATTGATGATGTTACAGATGCTATAGAAGACGTTATAATGCGGATGTTTATGTTTAATATACAGAGAATAAGACCCGAGGCATTGGAATTTACGGAGCTTATAGTAAAATGTACTCAGGCGTTAAAGACCGCAACAGAAGATTTCAGCAATTTCAGAAAATCAAAGACTGTAAAAGATAATATAATTGAAGTAAACCACTTAGAAGATATCGGCGATAAGATGTATACCGTAGCTGTACGAAATTTATATATATCAAGCAATGATGCAATTGAGATACTCTCTTGGACTCAGATATTCAACAAACTAGAAAATTGTTTCGATGAATGTGAAGACGTGGCGAACTTAATGGAAAGCATAATAATGAAAAATACTTAATAAAAAAATATCCCTATAAAGGGATATTTTTAAATGCGTTTTATTTTTTATCTACCTATAAATTCTTGTGTAAAATACAAGCTTCCGCCTTTAGATACTATTCCGATACCTATATGAGTATAGTTCGAATTAAGTATATTCGCTCTGTGCCCTGATGAATTCATAAGAGCTGTATGAGCTTTTTCAACTGAACTGTTTAGCGCAATATTTTCACCTGCTGTCCTATAACTGATACCGAATTTCTTCATCATATCAAACGGGCTGCCGTAAGTCGGAGACTGGTGAGAAAAGTAATTGTTATCTGCCATATCCTGCGACTTTACGCGTGCCATCTGAGATAATTTTGCATCAACTATAAGCGGTTTTAATCCTGCTTTTGCACGTTCACTATTAACAAGATTAACCATTTGCTGTTCCTGTGCAGATATATTTGTCTGCGCAGGTGTAGTCGGTGTTGTCGGCTGTGTTGGTGTAGTAGGTTGTGTTGGTGTTGTCGGTGTTGTAGGTTGTGTTGGTTTCGTCGGTGTAGTTGGTTGTGTTGGTGTTGTCGGCTGTGTCGGTACTGTCGGGTTTGTTATAACATTATTATTTTGTTTAATGCTGTTTAACAAATTTGTCCAATAATCGCTAAAAGATTTTGATGTTGTTGTTGTTTGTACATTAGCTTTCTGACTATTGGCGTAATTTGTACTTGTTTGTGTGCCTGTCAGCGGACAATTATTTGTGTTTGCCGCTGCATTGTTTACTACGCAATTTGCATCAGTTTGTGACGGACATACTCCGAACGTACATAAAGTATTACTGTTGCATGAAGTAGCATTTGTATTATTACAATTAGAGGCAATAGTTAACGCATTTACCGGCGCCGCAAAAGCAACTGCTATAAGCATAATTACTAAAACGGCAATGATTTTGTTTCTCCAATTCTTTTTCATTCTTTCTTCCTCCATGTTCCAATTCTTTCGGATAATGTTCCGAACGTGTCCTATCTTACTATAAAACGATTTTGGAATCAAGCGAATTGGAATATGCTGGATTGGCAATATATTGTATTAAAAATTTAACAAACTTGTAACAAAAAAGTAAATAAATATAAAATGGAAAAATTTTCCATTTTATAAAAAGATAATTATTTATAATTTAATTATTGAGTATGAAAAAATTCTTTGAAAAGTTAATCAATCCTTCTTTTTGCATTTTTGAAAGCTCTCTGGATAAAGCGCTTCTGTCTGCATTTAAATATTGTGCCATGCTATCCCTGTCAAGCGGTATAATAAATTCCGAGCTTTTTTGCTCTTTTGATATTCTAATCAGATAAGTCAATATTTTATCTCGTAAAGACGATTTAATAAGGCAATCATTACGATCGTGAAGAATCATTGCTTTTTGAGAAATGCCGTCAAAAAGATTGCGTGTTAATATTTCATGTCTTGCGCAGTTTTTTGCGCACCTCTTAAAAACATTATCTACAGTGATATATAAAACTGAAGTGTTATCCAACGCCTGAACATAGACGGGACTCAGACGATCTTTACTTGCAGCAAGTAAAATGCCGATATAACTGCCTTGTTTTAAAAGTGTAATTATTGTTGTTTTTCCAGTTATATCGCTTTTTATTGAGCGCGCTCTGCCTGAAAGTATTATTCCTATTTTGTCAACTTGCTCGCCTTCAGATAATATTATTTCGTCTTTATTATATTCTTTAATATATGAATTAAGGCAATAAAACATTTCTTTTATATCATCTGGTTCTATGCTGTAAAACAATTCTGAGTTTTTTAAATTATTCAAATACTGCATTTATTAATTTCGTTGCGAAGGCAACATAACTCCTTGTAGAATTATATTATAATCAATATAAAAATACAATCTTTTAGATAAGGCGGAAAATAATATGAACAGCATATTTTCATATTACCTTTACGGTATTGCGGCTATACTTCTTATTATTTCGTATTTAAAAAATAAAAATAAAACGCTTCTTGGATTAAAGAAAGCATTAAAAATGTTTTTAAATGTGCTGCCGCAGTTTATAGCAATATTATTTTTGTTAGGGCTTTTACTCGCGGCAATACCTTCCAGTGTCATAAAAAACGTATTGGGTGAAAATTCAGGCATCAGCGGCATATTAGCATCAGCAGCACTTGGCTCGATAACTATAATCCCCGTAATAATAGCGTTTCCTATCGCTTCAGAGCTATTGCAAAGCGGGGCGGGTATTGTTCAGATAGCTGTTTTTATTTCGACTCTTACAACTGTGGGGTTTGCGACAATGCCGCTTGAAATAAAATATCTGGGTAAGAAAACAACGTATTTACGCAATTTGTTTGCGTTAATATTTTCTTTTATCACTGCTTATGTAACCGGATGGGCGCTCAGATGAAAATTTTTAAAAAGAATATTTTTTTAATAATAGTTTTATGCTTAAACTTAGCGGCGTTAGTTTTATTTCCTCAAACAGGGATAAAATCTTTTGAATTTACTGTGAAAAATTTTATGAATTTTTTGTTTATGTTAACTCCTGTTTTCATATGCATAGGGCTAATGGATGTATGGATTGATAGAAAGGCAATGATTAAATTGATGGGAGAAAATTCGAAGAGCAAGGGAGTATTAATTTCTTTTGCATTGGGTGTTGTAACAGCAGTGCCGCTATATGCTCTGCTTCCTATTGCGGGAATGTTACTAAAAAAAGGCAGCAAAATATCAAACGTTTTAATTTTTATATGCTCATCTGCAAGCATAAGAATACCTTTATTATTGTTTGAGGTTTCATATATGGGATGGAAATTTACGATGATAAGATTTATAGTAAATTTTTTTATTGTGTTTGCAATAGCGATAATTATTGATAAAACTCTAAATGAAAAAGATAAAAAAGAGATATATGATAACGCTTATAAATTATAAAAAAACCGTCTCCATGCGGAGACGGTAAATTTATGTTAGTCTGTCATTGCCTTTACTGCTTCGAATTCATCCTGTATTTCTTTTGAAGGTTCTTTTGTAGCGAGTGATACTATTAATATTAATATACAAGAGAATATGAAAGCCGGTAAAAGTTCGTATATTCCAAAAACTCCACCCAGAGGCTTGATTAAAAGTTTCCAGATAAACACCATGCCTGCGCCGCCCAGCATTCCGGCAACTGCGCCTGCATGAGTTGTGCGCTTCCAGAACAGGGAGAAAAGCATAATAGGACCAAAAGTTGCTCCGAATCCCGCCCACGCGAAGCTTACAACTTTAAATATAATGCTGTTTTCATCAAGTGCAATTACTATGCCTATTAATGCAACTGCGAGCAAGGCAATACGGCTTATTGTCATAACTTTCTTATCATCAGGCTCTTTTTTAGAAAGGCTTTGGTATATGTTTCTTGCAAATGCGGATGACGCAATAAGAAGATATGAGTCTGATGAGCTCATTGTAGCGGCAAGAATACCTGCCATCATTATTCCCGCCACAAACGGGTTCATAAGAGTTTGTGAAATGACAATAAATATATTCTCTGAAGCAGATGATGTTAAAAGAGCGTTTGGATACAATGCTCTTCCGAGTATACCTATAAATACTGCAGCAGCAAGTGAAATTACAACCCATGTCATTGCGATACGTCTGGATTTTGTAAGTTCACCGGTTGTTCTGATACCCATAAATCTGAGAAGAACCTGAGGCATACCGAAGTATCCAAGCCCCCATGCCATAGTTGAAATTATTGTAAGAAGCCCGTAAGAACCTGCATTTGTTGAAAATAAAGCAGTTCCGGATGCAGAAAGCTGCTGAACGCCCGAGGCGTCTGTTACCGGCTTTGCAATTCCGAAAAATTCAAAAAAGCCCGGTATGTTTTTTGCATTTTGCACTACAGAATCTATTCCGCCGGCGGCTATTGTACCGGTTACTAAAACCGCAATAAGAGCAATAATCATAACAACGCCCTGAACAAAATCGGTAGTGCTCTCCGCCAAAAATCCCCCAAGCAACGTGTATGAAAGTACAATTGCTGCGCCGATAAGCATCATCAGCCTGTAATCAAAGCCGAAAAGCTGGTTAAACAATTTGCCGCAAGTTACGAAACAGCTTGCGGTATAAACCGCAAAAAATACAAGAATAAATAAAGCCGATATTGTCATTATAATTTTTTTGTTTTCTTTAAAACGATTGCTGAAAAATTCCGGTATTGTAATTGCATTACCTGCTTTTATTGAATATCTTCGAAGTCTTTTCGATACAAGCAGCCAATTTAAATATGTACCGATTGCAAGTCCTATTGCAGTCCAGGCAGCATCGGAAAGACCGCACCAATAAGCGACACCGGGAAGACCCATTAAAAGCCATCCGCTCATATCGGATGCTTCCGCGCTCATTGCGGCAACCCAAGGACCGAGCCTCCTGCCCCCGATAAAAAAGTTTTCGGAGCCTTCATTAGCGACTTTTGCAAAATATACTCCGATAACTATCATTGCAATTAAGTATAAAGCCATTGCAGACAGCGTAAGTAGTGAACTGTTCATTATAAAACCCCTTTATAAATCAAAATAAAACAAAAAAATTATATCATAAACAAAATTTAAAGAGAACATAATTCTGAAAAAATTCTTAGCACAAATTTTAATCTGTTTTTTCAAAAGAAGGTCAAGAAATAACCTGATAAATCATAAGATATAATAAAAACAATTTACGAGGTTTAAAAATGTCCATTGAGGAAAAGTGCAAATTTAAACAAGAAATTATAAATACGTCGAGAACTTTATGGGGACATCACACAAAATGGATGAGGATGCTGATAATAAGCAATATCGCAAATCTTCCTGATTTAAATTTGATATCACAGAGGCTTAATAAAAATTCTGTTTATTTTGCAAATGAAATTGAAAAATATTATGGCAAAGAAAAAGCTGATACTTTTGAAAAATTACTATTAAGTCATTTATTGATAAGTGAAATGTTGATTGAAAATTTGAAAATTCAAAACGTACAAGCTTCTGATGAATGCCGACGGCAATGGTATGAAAACGCAGATGATATTGCAAGGTTTTTATCTGCCATTAATGTGCATTACAATGAGCATGAATGGCGCGCTATGCTTTATGACCATCTTTTTTTGACTGAAAATGAGTTGTTATTTAGATTAAAAGGCGATTATGAATCTGAAATTTCGGAATATGATGTAATAGATTCGCAGATATTGAGAATAGCTGATATGATGAGCGACGGTATTATAAAACAATTTATATAAAATCTGGTATATAAAAAAAGGTTCTGTTATTCAGAACCTTCGAAATAATTATCATATAAATCAGCTACATATTTATTATCATTTTGCTGATTAGAACTTGATTGCTCATTATAAAGCGCTTCGTCGCGGATTTCACTTCTCATCCCTTTTAGAGCATTTTGTCTTCTTTTATTTTTTTCTTCAAGTTCCTTTTTCATTTTATTATCGGATGTTTTTTCAATCATCTCATCAGCGCGGTGTATGTTCTGTATCGTCATTGATATATTATCTTGAATTCTGCCAACATTATCACTGCGGTCATCAGGTTTGGGTTTGTTATTCATTAATTGCGTCTCCTTAAAAATATTTTTATTTTAGTATTTATTAAGGAGATGAATTTTATTATGGCAAAATTTGCTTAAATTATCAAATAGCCCTTTTCTTTTAATTTATTTTCTATTAAATCCAAGATTTCTTCACTATCCGCAAAAACCATATGCGAATGCACGCCGTTTGTCAGCTCTTTGAGAGGACGCGTTTGATTTGCAGAAAGTTCTGATACAAAATCCTGTACATCTTTTCTTGATGAAATTGATAAATCTGCGGTAATTTCGCCGTATATCATATGGTTGACAATAACGTTTGATATTTTACCACCAAGGTCGACGATAGTGTTTAATTCGTCTTGTATTTGTTTGTTTGTATGGTTTACCGTAAAAACGCGCAAAGCTTTTTTTTCTGCATCAGGCTGGATTATATAGCCTTTATGGGTTGAAATAATATTAATATTAGACGCCCGCAAAAGAGCTATATCGGAAACTATTATCTGACGGCTGACGCCAAGATGCTTTGCCAGAGTGCTTGCGGATACGGGCTTATCGCTTGATTTTATTATATTCAAAATCTCACTGCGTCTTATATCGCCTGACAAAATTAACACCTTCCGTTCTTATATAGTATTCAGTGTATATTAAATATGATTATCTGTCAATAATCACATAATTTACTATGATTGACAATTATAAATAGTAATAGTATATTATAATTAAATATTTAAAAATTGGGGATAAAATGAAAAAAGTTATAGCAATTATTTTAATAATAGTTTTTTTAATCGTAATTGGAGGCGCAATTGCTTTTAATGTTATGAGCAAAAAAAGCGAGAATGAATTAGCAAATGTAGTTATTACTGACGTTGATTTATCAAAAATACCAGACGGCAAATATGAAGGCGGCAGCAGCATTTTCCCTGTATCGGTAAAGCTGGAAGTGACGGTACAAAACCATAAAATAACCAATATAAAAATCATAAAACATGATAACGCAAGAGGCGCAAAAGCAGAAATTTTGACGCAAAAAGTAATTATGGCCCAGTCGCTGAACGTAGACGTAATAAGCGGAGCCACTACAAGCAGCAAAGCTATATTAAAAGCTATTGAAATCGCGCTTAACAACGGAATTAATCAATAAATAGAAGGTGGATTGTAATGAAAATAGGAATAATTATTTTTTCTCAAACCGGCAACACATTGTATGTTGCAGACTCTCTTAAAATTAGGCTGAATAATATGGGGCAAGATGTTGAAATTGAAAAGGTAGAGCAAGTTGATGTAAATAACAGGGATCCTAAAAAAATAGAAATTAAAAGTATGCCGAAGCTTAATGTTTATGATGTTTTAATATTTGCTTCCCCCGTACAGGCATTTTCGCTGGCTGGAGTGTTTAAAGATTATCTGCAAAAAATTGATTTAATAAATGGCATACCATCTTTTTGTTTCGTTACAAAAGGTATTAACTCAAAAGGATTCGGCGGAAATAAGGCAATAAAAACCATGAACGATATTATAACAGAAAAAGGCGGCACTGTTAAATCGACAGCTATAATATGCTGGAAAAATAAAGATATAAGAAATTTGCAAACGGCGATGATGATTGAAGATTTTTCAAAACAGATCACATTATTAAAATAATTTTTTAAATTAAATACCCCGCATTATGCGGGGTTTATTGTCTTAGAATTCCTCTTCTTCTTTTCTTTCTTTAATACGTCGGAATGATTTAATTATTTCATTAATAATCAAAGGTATTATAGAAAATATTATTACAAGATCCCAGTCTTTAAATGTTAAATTGCACATATTAAATGCGTAAGACAGAGGCGTGGAAACAACCATCACCTGAAGTAAAAAGCCAACTATAAAACTTACTACAAGAAACTTGTTTGAGAATAACCCGACTTTGAATATTGACTTTAAGGAGTTCCTCATTGTAAATGAGAAAAACAGCTGTGAAGTTGCAAGCACTATAAAGGCCATTGTTCTTGCGTATGTTAAAACTTCGTCAGGAATGGAAGCGGAAGTCATGCTATAGCCGTGTTCTTTCAAACCGAAATAGAACGCAAGAAGGGTAAGTATGCCTATCAGAGTTCCGCCTATTACAGCTCTTACGCCCGCGCCTTGCGCGAAAAAGCTTTCCTTCGGATTACGGGGCTTTCTTCTCATTACGTCTTTGTCGCCGGGGTCGACTCCAAGCGCTATTGCAGGCAGCGTGTCGGTAATAAGATTTATCCAAAGTATCTGAGTAGGCATAAGCGGCACAGGCCAGAAAAACAGGATTGAAGCAAAAATCGATATTACTTCGCCTAAGTTGCAGGACAAAAGAAATATTACGGATTTTTTAATATTGTTATATATGTTTCTGCCTTCTTCTATTGCATGTACTATTGTAGTAAAATTATCGTCTGTTAGTATCATATCGCTTGCGCCTTTTGATACGTCAGTTCCGGTTATGCCCATAGCGACGCCAATATCGGCATATTTTAATGAAGGAGCGTCATTAACCCCGTCACCTGTCATTGATACTATGTTATTCTGAGCTTTAAACGCCCGTACTATTTTTACTTTATGCTCCGGCGATACTCTTGCGAATACACGATATTTTTTAATATCTCTTGAAAATTCCGCGTCAGTAAGCTGGTCTATTTCAGCGCCGGTTAGGCTTTGTTCTATTGATGATGCAATACCGAGTTCTTTGGCAATTGCAACCGCAGTATTTTTATGGTCGCCGGTGATCATAATGGGGGTTATACCCGCAGTTTTTGCTTCCTTTATTGAGTCTTTTACTTCCATTCTGGGGGGATCAATCATGCCGACCATGCCTATTAAAATGAGGTCTTTTTCCATATCTTGCGGTTCTAAAACATCCGCAGTATCTTTATACGCAACACCAAGCACCCTGAGTGCGGAATCAGACATAGCTTCCGCGGCTTTAATAAACTGCTCTTTTATTTCTTTTGAAAGAGCAATTACTTCGCCGCCGACAAGCGCTTTATCGGCAATTTTTAATAAATTATCGATTGCGCCTTTTGTATGGACTTTATAAGAAGAGCCTTCTATATTTAAAGTAGACATAAGTTTTCTGTCCGAATCAAACGGGTTTTCTGAAATTCTTTTATTTTTTATATTTAGTTCTGATTTTAGTACATTATATTTTGTG
>JAAZOI010000292.1 GCA_012797825.1 Eubacteriaceae bacterium
CCGGCTTTGCGTAATTATCATATCCATTTTGATATCATGGCTTTCACACGGAAGATTTTGTGCAATTAATTCATCCAGGCACAGCCCGATTTTTAAAGCCTCTTTATGCTTTACAAAAAATCTGTCAAAAAATCCTCCGCCGTAACCCAGCCTTTCGCCGCTGCTACAAAAGCTTAATCCGGGGGTTATAATTATATCAATCTTTCCGTCATAAAAATTTTTTATTTCAGGCTCGTCTATATTATATCTGTTTTTTATAAAAACCGTGTCAATTGATATACTTCCCGCCGCCATTTCCGTTTTACTGATAAGCACCGGAACAAGCGTTATTTTGCTATCTGTTATAGACTTTTTTATAAGCATGTCTGTGCACACTTCTCCGGGCGTTGAAATATATGTAAAAATGCATTTTGCATTTTTATATTCTTCTGTGCTTAATATTTTATTTATAATAATCTCAGACTGACTGTTAATATAGTCTTGTCCTAAATTTTTTCTTTTTTCAAAGCATTTTTTTCTTATTTCTGTTTTTGGAATCATTTTTGTTATTTTATTATCCTCTTTTATGTAATTTTTATGGATTTGTATATTTTACTATAAAATCTAAATATTTCCACCTTTATTATTTTTTATTATACACTATTTTACTTGCTTCTAAGTTTTGTTATTTTATGCTCTCTTTTTTCATATTAATTATAAGAAAAGAATAAAAGAGGTAATTATATGAAAAAATATTATAAAAAAATATATATTGCCGTTGTTATTTTAATCGGCTTATCCATATGCTTCCAGCTTTTCTGCATTGCTAAAAACGCTGTCACAAGCGTCGGAGGAAAAGTTGTGAACTGGGGAGTATTTTATACTGAAAAAGAAAAAAAACCCCGCGGCAATTCAAGCGAAGAATATCTAAAACAATTTAATACATACTTTGTAGCTTCTACTAACGAAAAAGTACTTTACCTTACGTTTGACTCGGGATATGAGAACGGGTATACAACAAAAATTTTAGATATATTAAAAGAAAAAAATGTACCCGCCACATTTTTTTTAACGGGATATTATCTTAAAACAAACCCCGACATTGTAAAACGCATGGTGGCGGACGGTTTTATTGTAGGCAATCACTCTATGACTCACCCGGATATGTCGGGTATGGATATGAAGAATTTCTCAAATGAAATTCAAGGTTTTGAGACAAAATACAAAGAAGTAACAGGTTCCGAGCCACCTAAATATTACAGGCCGCCGTGCGGTATTTTTTCGGAAAACAGTCTGCAGCACGCTAAAAGCTTAGGATATAAAACAATATTATGGAGCAGCGCGTATCTTGACTGGGATAACAACAATCAGCCTTCCGTGCAGTCCGCGCTTGATACAATGATGCCGCGTGTTCATCCGGGCGCTATAATTCTGCTTCACAGCACATCAAAAACAAACAGCGAAATGCTTGCCCAGTTTATAAAACAATGTCAGGATAAAGGTTATACTTTTAAAAGTTTAAATGAGCTGCCATAAATAGACAGAATAACTCTTAAAGCCAATGCAGATAATAAAACCAACAAACATGTTTGTTGAGATATAGCTCCCGAAAATCTGGGAGAGCGGAGAGTTGTTGTTAAATCTATAACAACTCTCTTTTAAATTTTTTAATTGTAATTAAGAAAAATGCAATTCTTTTAATAATCTCTCTGCATCGTCTTTAACAGCAATTGTTTCTTCTGTTTTAAGCAATTTAATTAACTTATTGCAAATATCATTTTTATTTATAACGCTTTTTATATCTCTCAACCTGTTTATTACGGCGCATCGGAGCTGGTAATCCGTGCTGTCTAAAAAGGAACATATTTTATCAAAATACTCATCTTTACCAAATAAATAAAGCCCGTAACAGTAACTCAAAATACAATGATTATCATTTTCTGATTTGATTTGATTTTCCAAAAAATTTATGTCTTCTGATTTTACATTATTAGACAACATAAGAGCTACATCAATCCATGAAAGAATTGCATAACTACGGGCAATTGCATCTTTTTCATTAACTACTTTGTTTTTTAAAATTTCTGCAATTTCTTTATTCGGAAAGGCAATAGTTATTGAATCAAACGCTTCTGCACGAACGATATTATCATTATCATTTATAAGCCTGAGCAAAATGCTTTTTATATTATCTTTATTGCTATATGCGCAAAGTTCTGCAACTCTGTTTCTAATCATAGATGATTTACTATGACTGTATTTATCTAATATTAATAAATCTTCATCGTTCCAAGTTTCTTTTTTTTCAAGCTCTGATAGTATTAATTCAATTTGTTCATCTTTCATAAAACTTCCTTGATTTTTAATTACAATTTTCTTTAATTATATCACAAAACGTCAACATGTAAATTAACTTCAAAAATTAATTATTAAGCTTATATTTTTATGTATAATATATACATTAACAATATTTGAGGATACAATGAAAAAATTTAAAGTTCACAGCGATTTTTCCCCCGCAGGCGACCAGCCCGCCGCTATAGACAGCATCTGCGAAGGAATTAATAATAATTTCAACCATCAGACACTTTTAGGTGTTACGGGTTCGGGTAAAACCTATACAATGGCAAAAATTATAGAACGTCTTCAGCGCCCCGCACTGGTGCTTGCCCACAATAAAACTCTTGCCGCCCAGCTTTGCAACGAGTTTAAATCGTTTTTTCCCGAAAACGCCGTAGAGTATTTTGTAAGCTATTACGATTACTACCAGCCCGAAGCCTACGTTCCCGGGCGTGATATATATATAGAAAAAGACGCAGATATCAATGATGAAATTGAAAAGCTGCGCCATTCGGCGACATCAGCCCTGTTTGAACGACGTGATGTTGTTGTAGTTGCCAGCGTTTCCTGCATATACGGCCTGGGCAGCCCTTATGACTATGAGAACATGATACTTTCACTACGTAAAGGCAGCAGCTACGATATGAGCTATATTTTACAAAGACTAATCTCAATGCAGTACAAACGCAGCGATATAGATTTCGCACGTTCCACTTTCCGGCTCAGAGGCGATACGCTTGAAATTTTTCCGTCATACTCGGCAAATTATGCTGTAAGAATTGAATTTTTCGGCGATGAAATTGAAAAAATTAGCGAAATTCATCCTGTTACAGGAAACGTTCTGACAGTGCGCACGCATGCCGCTATATTCCCCGCTTCTCATTATGTTACAAGCGAGGAGAACATTGCAAAAGCTGTACTCACAATAGAAGAAGAATTAAAACAGCGGGTTGAATACTTTAGAGCGCAAAACAAATTTCTCGAAGCAGAAAGGCTTTCGGGACGTACAAATTACGATATAGAAATGCTTAGAGAAACAGGTCACTGCAAAGGAATTGAGAATTATACAAGACATATAAATCAAACACAACCGGGTCAACCCCCGTATACTTTAATTGATTACTTTAATAAAGATTTTCTTTTCTTTATTGACGAATCGCACGTAACGCTTCCGCAGGTGCGCGGTATGTACGGCGGCGATCATTCCAGAAAACAAAATCTTGTTGATTACGGTTTCCGTCTTCCCAGCGCGTACGATAACCGTCCTTTAAAATTTGACGAATTTGAAAAGAAATTAAGTACGGCGGTTTTTGTATCTGCTACCCCCGGCGCTTATGAAAAAGAGCACTCGCAAAATATCGCGGAGCTTATAGTACGTCCTACAGGTCTGCTTGAGCCAGAAATAATAATAAAACCTACAAAAGGGCAGATTGATAACTTAATTGAAAATATCAATAAAGTAACCGAAAAATCTTACAGAGTGCTTATTACGACAATGACAAAAAGAATGGCTGAAGACCTTACAAACTATTTAATAAGCTGCGGCATAAAAACAACTTACATGCATTCCGAAGTAGACACTCTTGACAGAATAGACATTATTAAGTCTCTAAGAACAGGCGTATACGATGTGCTTGTAGGCATTAACCTTTTAAGAGAAGGTCTTGACATACCTGAAATAGGTCTTGTGGCAATACTTGATGCTGACAAAGAAGGATTTTTACGCAATACAACATCGCTTATTCAAACAATAGGCAGAGCGGCAAGAAATAAAGACTCATACGTTATACTTTACGCCGATAATATAACCCAGTCAATAAAAGAAGCTGTCGCTGAAACTAACAGAAGAAGATCAAAACAAATCCAGTACAATTCGCTTCACGGAATTGAACCGAAAAGCATAATAAAAGATGTAACTTATACTTGGGCAATAAATGAAAAGAAACCGGAAAAAGAAACATTAAGCTTTGAGGACAATATAAACATTTTAGAGGAAATAGCTTTATTATCATCTCAAATGCAAAAGCTGGCAAGCGAGCTTAATTTTGAACAGGCAGCTAAAATACGCGATAAAATAGCGGAACTTAAGAAGATTTATAATTTATAGTTTTATATGAAGATAATACAATATACAGCGTTTATGCTGTATATTTTTTATTTAAACAACATATTGTTATTTTTTATACAAAATATCCCGAAATGCTAAATTTTTATTGTAATTCCTACTGCTTTGTTATAAATTAGAAATTGATTGTTATATTATTATACAATAAGAAGGAGTTAAAAATTTAATTCAATTGGATTTTATGCTGAAAATTTAAGATATTTAATTCATTAAAAGAGGTAAAGCATGAATAAAGAACAAATTAATGCAGTTTTAAGCCATAACCCTTTTGAACAGTTGAGCGATATAGTGTTCAATTTAATAAAACAAGATATAACCTCTTCAATCTTAAAACCAGGTGAAAAATTAAATATTTCTAAAATATCTGAAGAATTAAATATTAGCCGCACGCCCGTAAGAGAAGCCCTTATAAAATTATACGAATCGGGTTTAGTCAATAAAGACCCCGATAAGCAAGGCTTTTATGTCTCTGTATTAAATACTGAAGATATACGGAAAATATATTTTTTGCGCACTGCTATCGAATCCAAAGCGGCATTTTTATGCGCTTCTCAAAAAACATGTCCCAACATTGACACGCTAAAAACTCTTGCAGAAAATATAAGCAAGCCATTCAGTTTTGATAAGCTGTCGTCAATCGATACCCAGTTTCACAATTTAATTGTATATTCATGCGGAAATAATTTTTTAATTGAAATTTATAATTTTATGGAAAACAAGTTTAATCGGGTCAGAGTATCTAATTTAATGAACGTAATAGAAAATGATATGGAAGCCTTACAAAAAACTTCAGCCGAGCATTTTGCTGTGATAAACAGCATTTCTGCAAATATGCCTGAGCTGGCGGAAAAAGAAATGATTAACCATATAACAAACGCTTACAAGGATACTTTTTTATATTCAAATGCTGAATTTTAATTTAATCAATATATTTATAAAACAAACTCAATTTTATTGAGTTTGTTTTTTGTTTTCATTATTGATATCATCAAAAATTATCATATTTCATATATATCTGTATTAATATTAAATATTATTCGTAAGGCGGCTAGTTAATGAAAAAACGCAGAATAGTAACAGTATTATTCTTAATCTTATTAATATTTTTCGTTTGTAATTTCTCTCTCTTAAAAGGCATATATATTTATGAAAGAAATTTCGCGGAGTATATTATGAATTTAAGGTTTTATTCACAAGGAACCGACGTAATGCTTCTGCAAGCGACGCTTGCCAAGTTAGGATATTATACGGGCGATGTTGACGGCCTGTACGGTTTTGAAACATTTTCTGCCGTCAAAAAATTTCAGTCCGATAACTCTCTGACGCCCGACGGAATAGTCGGCCCTAAAACCTACGCTGCGCTTGAGCCTTATATTTACGGCTTTACTTATCATACAATAAAACAAGGTGATACCTTATATAAAATCGCTGTGCAATATAACTCTACAATTAAAAGCATACAGATAGCTAATCCCGCCGTTAAAGCCGACAATCTGCAAGTAGGCGCTGAAATTATTGTACCGTTCAACTACGATGTAGTTGATACGAATATTAACTACACATATAAGATACTTCAAATAGATGTAAGCGGACTTACGGCAAGATATCCGTTTTTGGAGGTTTTTACAGTAGGTAAAAGCGTTCTGGGCAGAGATTTAATCGGCTTAAAGCTCGGAATCGGTGAAAAGAAAGTGTTTTACGCGGCTGCGCATCATTCTTTGGAATGGATAACAAGCGTAGTCATGATGAAATTTGTTGAAGATTACGCTGACGCGTACGCTAACGGAAAAACCCTATCGGGATTTGATATAAGAAAACTTTTTACAGAGGTAAGTATTTACATTGTGCCGATGGTTAATCCCGACGGAATTGAGCTTGTGCTAAACGGTCTTTCCCCTTCTAATCCGAATTACAACAATCTGATTAAATATAATAACGGCAGCACAGATTTTTCTAAAAACTGGGAAGCTAACAATAACGGAGTGGACTTAAACCATAATTACGACGCAAGCTGGGAAGAAGCCAAGCAGGCGTCAGCTGCGCTTGGAATCACTTCTCCCGGTCCTACGCGCTGGGGCGGAGACTATCCTTTTTCAGAGCCTGAAACAAAAGGAGTATCCTCATACGTTGATACAAGCAATTTCCAGCTTGTGCTTTCATATAACTCCCATGGTGAAGTTATATTTTACAATTATTTAAACATTGATGTCCCTA
>JAAZOI010000293.1 GCA_012797825.1 Eubacteriaceae bacterium
TGTTATGTAATCGTCAGCCCCCATGCTAAGCCCAAGTATTTTATCGCTGTCTTCGGACTTTGCGGACAAAATTATTATTGGTATGTTTTTCTTCTCGCGGATTTTTAATGTTGCCGAAAGACCGTCCAGTTTAGGCATCATCACGTCAAGAAGTATAAGCTGAACGTCATTTTCCATAAGCATATCCAGAGCTTTCAGCCCGTCATAAGCTTTGAGTACAGTATAGCCTTCCATTATGAGCATTTTTTCAATAGCCGCAGCTATTTCCTTGTCATCGTCAACAACCAAAATTTTAGCGTTATCCAATTGTTTTCTCCCCTATAAGCCTTTCTAAAAGATATTATATATTCCTTACAAAACGCCTTACTTAATTCTTACAAATTTCTTAAACTTCTATCTGCCGATAAGAAACGGCGAATTTATATCGTGATTTTTTATATTCTCATTAACAGTTCTCTCTGATGAATTGGCATAGCAATAAACGCATCCATGCGCGCAGCAGTTGTAGGCACCTATATCAACGCTTTCTGCGCAATTACATAACTGTCTCTGGCTTTTTGCCTTACTGATATTTAATTTTCGGCGACATAAATTTTCAATAAGTTCAATATCTATACACGCGCCATTAGATAATCCTGCCCGACTTAAATCAATTTCCTCGCAGCATGTCTGCACTGTAATATTATTTTCTTGTGCGATTTTATTAAGCTTGTTTGCAATATCGAACATATCTGAATTATCAACCTGACTGCCGATAATTTCTTTTGCCTGTTTTGACAGCTTATTATAAATGTCAACAAAACTTATTATGCATTTATTTGTATATCCGCTAAGCTCTGACGTTAAATTTTTAAAGTAATTGACATGAAAATCCTCAGTGTATTTATCATTGGTAATAATGGGATCGTACCTTAAAATAACTCGGTTTGAATCTATCATTTCGCTCAATTTTATAAAATTTGAAATTATTCCTTCCTTGTCAGGAAGGTTTTTTTCAATATCTTTACCGTAAGGAGTGATTGTCCAAAGAAAATAATAAATATATCCCAGTTCATCTAATATTTTAAGCTTGCTCATTAAAGGCGCGGCATTTTTTGTCCAAAATACTATGCAATCAACATATTGGGGTTTTAATGATACGGTTTTTATCTGTTTTGCGTTCATCGGATTCTTTATGCACGCGTATCCCTGCTTGATTCTTTCTATAAACCAATCGGAATAAAACGCGGGTATGTCTGTGCGTCTGCTCGCGCTTATTATCATTTATTTACCTTTATTTGCTTTCCAGACTTGATACTCTTTAGGCATGCATACGGCGCACGGACGGTAGCCTGCCGCAACAGCTGTTTGCTCATCGGCAAAAAACACTCTGTTTTTTACATAAAGACCTTTAGACAGATATTTGTTTGCTTTTATACAGTCAAGTTTACCATAAATTTTTGTTTTTCTGTACCCGCCGAACTTGCCTTTTTGATCGCTCTGATAAAATTTGTTGTCGGCATTTAACAATGTGTATTTATTCTGTGACATATATAATCCTTACAATTATTTTATTGTTTTATAATATCACATTTTTCGGGCATAAAAAAACCACACTTAATGTGGTTTTAATATTTTATATTTACTCCATTGATAATGCTTTATTGTAGATATCTTCTTTTTCTTCATTATTTAGAGAAATTTGTGTAAATACCGCGATTATCGCTATGCCTGCTAAATCAAGCGCAAGCCTTATTAACATAAACTTTGTACCGAGAGCTGACGCTTCAAATAAAATCTGCGGAATTTTTGTAGTAGACCATGCTCCTATCATTATAAAAACGTTTGAAAGCTTGCTTCCTTTTTTTAAAAGCACTGCCGCAACCGGAAAAGCCGCATACAGCGGCCCCGCCGCTGCGGAACCTATTAAATAAGCAAGCAGAACCCCTACTACTCCCGAGCCTTGTCCCATATATTTTACCATAGTTTCTCGTTTTACCCATACATCCAAAAGACCGAGCAGTATGAATATGGGAGGCAGTACGGCAAGCATTTCAAGCAAGTTTTTCCATGACAGTTTAACCGCGTTGAAGCCAATATTGGGGAAAAAAATTATCAGAATAATATTTACCGCTGCCATGATAATAAAAACCCTGTACCGCTTGAGTGTTTTTTTATTCAGCCATTTCACATCGCCACCCCCATAACGAATGCTACCGCAAATGAGAATGCAAGTGCGAGAGAGTTTCTGATAACGGCCGCTTTTTTGCCGAAATATTTAATTTCAACAGGCATGGTAACAATGCCCACCATCATCAGCGTGGATACAAACGCACCTATTTGCATATACCCTGCGCCGCTGTTTAAAAGCGCGGCCGCAAGAGGGAAAGCGATAAAGCCCGGTATTAAAGTAACGGATCCTATTACAGCGGCTATAAACACGCCCGTCCATCCTGACTGGCTTCCTATCAGCATTGATATCTGCTGCGGCGTAAGAACAGAAAGCATAATGCCTATAACCAGCAATATTGTCAAAAACTGAGGCAGTATGTTTTCAAATGATTTCCAAGCTTTTTTTAAAGACAGTATTGTGTTTTCTTTGCTTTTTATAAATGACAGTACAAGCGCGGCAAAAGCCAGCGCATAAAGAGCTATTGTCATAATTAATTATTCTCCGCAGGTATCATGATGAGCATGTTCGTGACAAACCGAACCCGTGGATTTTAATTCTCCTTTTAAATACATATCTGCCGCATCATCGGCTTTTCCCGCAGCGCCTGTTATAACTTCAATGTTTTTTTCATTGAATATCTCAATCGCGCCGCCGCCCATTCCGCCTGAAATTATTACATTTACTCCCAAGTCGTTTAAATAATTGGGCAAGAATCCAGGCTTATGACCGGGGTTTGGTATAGTCTTTGTATTTACTATTTTATTGCTTTCCACATCATATATAACAAAGCTTTCGCAATGACCGAAATGCTGTGTTACCATGTTTTGTTCGCTCGCTACCGCTATTTTCATTTTAGTTCCTCCGCTTTTTCTAATATCTCTTTTAAATTATTCAAATAATTATCATCTACAAGTTCAATCATGCCTTTATCGACAGTTGACGCAATAACAGGCTCAATAGGAAGTTTCGATATAGCTTTTATATCATATTTATCGGCTATTTGTTCTATATGGCTTTCTCCGAATATTTTATATTCTTTATTGCATTCGCTGCATTTGAAATAAGACATGTTTTCAACAATGCCCAGTATCGGAATATTCATCATTTCCGCCATTTTCACCGCTTTCGCAACAATCATCGATACCAGCTCCTGAGGCGATGTGACAATTATTATGCCGTCTACAGGCAGCGACTGAAATACAGTCAGCGCAACGTCTCCCGTTCCCGGAGGCATGTCTATAAACATATAATCTATATCATTCCATATAACTTCCGTCCAGAACTGTTTTACCGTTCCGCCTATTAACGGACCTCTCCATATAACAGGGTCTGTCTCGTTGTCTAAAAGCAAGTTAATAGACATAATGTCTATTCCGGTTGCGCTTTTTACGGGTATTATGCCTGCTTCGTTTATTTCGGCTTTTTTCTTGATGTTAAAAGCTTTCGGTATGGAAGGTCCGGTGATATCGGCATCCATAATAGCAGTATGGTATCCTCTTCTGTTCATGCCGACCGCCATTAACGATGTGACTAACGATTTGCCTACTCCGCCTTTGCCGCTTATTACGCCTATTACTTTTTTAACGCTGCTCATTTCGTGCGGTTTTGCCGAAAAATCAAACTCTTCTCTTTCATTGCAGCTTTCCGCGCATGACGCGCAATCATGATTACAACTTTCGCTCATATTTTGTCTCCTTTAAAATTAAATAATTATTTGACTTCCTGTTGATAAATACCTTATTTTCTCGCCAAGAAATTTCTTTAAAAGTTTGTATGATTCTACCCCTGTGCAATGGCACGTGTAATATATTGATTTTGTTTTCATCAAATAATCCGCAATTTTTTTCACTGTTTCTTTATCTTCGCTTTTTCCGTTTGCCGCATTGTATAAATGAAATCCTCCGATAACATAGTCGGCTTGTCTGTTAAGTTTTACATTCATATGGCTGACAATATTTACTATTCCCCTATGCGCGCATCCTGCTAGAAGCAATATCTTATCTTTTTCATGTATTATCATGTTTTGCTCGTGGGCGAAACTGTCCTCAACCTGCGTATCTGCCGACTGCATTAAAAGCGACTTATTGCCCGAAGGAACATAGTCATTGCCTTCAACATTAGAAAACAACTCAAGTTCGTCATTTATTTTATAATAGTCATCAGTAAGTATTATACGCTCGCTGGGCATAACAGTCTGGTCAAGCCCGATATACTCAAGCTCGCCGTTCGGTCTTTTTGCGTAATGCTTGTTAAAAGCTCTTTTATTAATATAAACTTTAGCTTTTGAATTAACGGATAAAAATGTTTTTAGTCCGCCGCCGTGATCGTAATGCCCGTGCGATATTACCGCAATTTCAACATCCGATAAATTAACTCCAAGCTTTTGCGCATTTTCATAGAACAATTCGCTTGCGCCCGTGTCAAAAAGTATTTTGTTTTTGTCTGTTTCAATATATAAGCTAAGTCCGTGTTCTGTGCCTAAACTCTCTTGATTAGTCGTGTTTTCCGACAGAGATATAATTTTCATAAATTCACCTCACTCTAATAATAATTTCATTGTTTTATTGAATATTTCACTGACCGCGCTGCCTGATGTGCAGTCAATATCAACTATACTTAA
>JAAZOI010000294.1 GCA_012797825.1 Eubacteriaceae bacterium
GCGCCATACTGGGAAGCCAAAGCCAAAGGAATGTTTTTTAATCTGTCTTTGGGAACAAAAAGGGAAGATATGTGCAGAGCCATTCTTGAAGGTATATCAATAGAAATACTTGATAATTTGGCGCTGTTTGAAAAAAATATAGGAAAGCTTAGTAAAATAAGCGTTGCGGGCGGAATGACTAAATCCAATCTTTTCGCGCAAATTCAGGCGGATGCTTTCGATATGCCCGTTGTGCGGTATCAGAACAGCGAGGCAACGTCTCTCGGCGCGGCAATTATTGCAATGACAACACTTTCCGAGTTTGACAGCGCGGAAAAAGCGGCTGTGAGTATTTTGGAAAAACGTCCCGAAATATTTTATCCCGTTAAGAATAAAACGGAAGTTTACAAAAAACTGCTTGACAGGAAAAGAAGCCTGTTTTACGCGTTGAAAAGCGCGGATATCTACGATATTTTTATGGAATCGGTATAGAGGAGATTTATATGATACTTCCCGAAATTCGTGACAGTAGATTTATCACAATCCGCCGCGGCGGCATGCTTACGGATGAAGACCATCATCTGCTTGCAATTTGGGCTGCGGAGTGCGCACAGCATGTACTGCATTATTTTGAAGAGATTCGCCCGGGTGACAACCGTCCCCGCCAAGCTATTGAATTAACGCATGACTGGGTTAACCGTAAGGTTACAATGAAACAGGCTCGCAACTCTGCCGGAGAAGCGCAGGACGCGGCAAGGGAAGTAAGAGAAATATCATCAGCAGCGAGATTTGCCGCTCTTTCAGCAGGTCAAGCAGCGGCAGTGGCTCATGTCGCCGCACACGAACTTGGTGCGGCCGCCTATGCGATAAGAGCCGTTATGGCTAAATGCTCTGAAGATGAAAAGGAAACGGCAAGGCATAAAGAGTGTTTATGGCAAAGGCAGAAATTACCGCAAGAAATCCGCGAACTCGTGCTTGACGATCAGAGACTGCGAAATGATATCTGCTGGTTTGTGTTTGATAAATAATCTAAGAAAAACGGATATATAATAACAGACTATGAAGCTATGTCATAGTCTGTTTGTTTAGCAGATTAATTTAAGGCAAATTGAGTATATTGCAAGTGTTTTGATTACAATCTGTTAAAGAATTCAAGCGTTTTTTCAAAAGGCTCATAGCGGTATTCGTTTATTATAAACGCGTGATCGCCTTTATCGAGCATAAGCAGTTGTTTGTCTTTAGAGCTGATATTATTATATAAGTATTCGGAGCTTTCGGGATATACGACGCTGTCGTCAAGCGCGTGCACAAGCAGAGCGGGCGAGCTTATCTTTTTTGCCAGATTATTTTTCATAAATTCTTCGCCCATTATTTTAATGTTCTTATAAAAGCTTACTGGGATTTTTGTGTAATGCACGTGGTATTATGAGAAAATGCCGGCTTTGCCGTCCATTGAACGATAAACGTAATTTGCATCGTCTCCTCCAGCAAGTCCCAGTCCTGTAGGAACAGTATCACCTTTAGCCATAAGACCTGCGGCGTATGTAGCAAAACCGTCAAGTTCGGGATGCGCGCTTGCGAGATATACTGTGGTAAGACCTCCCAAAGACAGTCCCGCAACGAATACTTTATCATAATTTACTGATTTTACTTTCATATAGTCATCTTCAGCCTTTTTTACAAAGCCAGTCCAGTTTGTTTTTTCAAGGTCTTCATAAGTTGTGCCGTGGCCTGCAAGGTTAAAGCCGTACACGGTATAGCCGTGGCAGTTTAAGTAGTTGGCAAGTGGGCGCATATAGGCAGAACCTGCGGTAGCGCCGTGAAGCAGCATTACGGCTTTATTGTTCCAGCCGTTAAAGACGTATTCTTTATTCCGAAGCATAATATACCTCCTAGTATTTGTAATTTTATGATATCACTTTTATAAAAATAATCAATCGGCATTTAATATACTGAATAAATTAATCAAATAATAAAAAAACGCTTGACTTGGAGCTGGCTCTAAGTGTTAATCTGTTATATAATAAATTCAATATATGAAAGGCGGAATAAATATGGATAAAAAATTAGGATTCGGTTACATGAGGCTGCCGCTGATTGACGCGAAAGACCAGACTTCATTTGACACGGTAACTTTAAATAAAATGGTGGATACTTTTTTAGAAAGAGGCTTTACTTATTTTGACACCGCGTATGTATACCACGCTTTTCAAAGCGAAGTTGCGATGAGGGAGTCGCTTGTTAAAAGACATAAAAGAGAAGACTTTACAATTGCGACAAAACTTCCGCCCCGAATTGTAAAACAAGAATCCGACCAGGAAGAAATATTTAATGAGCAGCTTGTTAAATTAGGAGTTGACTATATAGACTATTATCTTGTTCACAATATAGGCATAAGCTCGTACAAACAGGCTTGCCAGTTTGATACGTTTGGTTTTGTTGCCGAGAAAAAAAGACAAGGTAAAGTAAAGTTTATGGGAATGTCTTTTCACGATACGCCCGAGCTTTTGGAACAGGTTCTCACAGAACATCCCGAACTTGATTTTGTGCAATTGCAGATAAATTACATTGACTGGGACAACCCCAATATACAATCGAGAAAATGTTACGAAATAGCAAGAGCTCACAATCTGCCCATAATGGTTATGGAGCCAGTAAAAGGCGGCGTGCTTGCCAAAGTGCCGAAAAAAGCGGAAGAGTTATTCAAAGCATATAACCCCGACGCTTCAATATCATCATGGGCGGTAAGATTCGCCGCAAGTCTTGAAGGCGTTAAAGTTGTTCTTTCCGGCATGAGCTCTTATGAGCAATTGCTTGACAACACGTCTTATATGGGCGATTTCAAACCATTAAACGAAGAAGAATATAAAATAATAGATAAAGTTGTGGATATTATAAACGAAGAAAAAGCGATAGCTTGCACAATGTGCAGATACTGCGAAGCGGGATGTCCCGTAAATATCGCGATACCCGATTATTTTTCATTATACAACAGCGCGAAAAGGGGAGTATCAAGCCAGTTTGTGTATTATTTGAATATCGCGGAAAACAGAGGCAAAGCAAAAGACTGCTTAGAATGCGGCCAGTGCGAAAAAGCGTGTCCGCAGCATCTGAAAATAACAGAGCATCTAAAAGATGTATCAAAGCAGTTTGACAATTCCGCTCTGCCCGCTAGAAAATAAATTAATATAAGGAAGAAATATAATGGAAGCAAAAAAATTAGGATTCGGCTGCATGAGGCTGCCGCTTACCGATCAGAGAAATGTAAAGAGTATTGATACGGATACTCTTAATAAAATGGTAGATTTGTTTATAGAAAAAGGTTTTACTTATTTTGATACGGCGTATATGTACCACGCGTATAAAAGCGAAACAGCGGCAAGAGAGGCTTTGGTAAAACGCCATAAGAGGGATAGTTTCACGCTTGCCACAAAACTTCCTACAATGTTTTTAGAAAAAAAAGAGGATATGGAAAGAATATTTAATGAGCAGCTGATAAAATGCGGAGTTGAATATTTTGATTACTACCTGCTTCATGATCTAAACACACATAATTACAGCACAGCTCAAAGGCTTGACTGTTTTTCATTTGTGATGCAAAAGAAAAAAGAAGGCAAAATAAAGCATATAGGATTTTCCGTGCATGACAGCGCAGAACATTTGGACGAAATATTAACCGCTCATCCCCAAATGGAATTCGTACAGATACAGCTGAATTATCTTGACTGGGACAATAAAGACATTCAGTCGGGCAAATGCTATGATATCGCTAAAAAGCATAACAAACCCGTTATAGTAATGGAACCCGTAAAAGGCGGCACGCTCGCAAATGTACCGAGTGAAGTTGAAAAACTGTTTAAAGCTTATCATCCCGACATGAGCGCGGCGTCTTGGGCTATAAGGTTTGCCGCAAGCCATGACAATGTTATGATTGTGCTTTCGGGCATGAGCGACCTTGAGCAAATGAAAGATAATATTTCATATATGCAAGATTTCAAGCCTTTTAACTATGAAGAATATGAAATAGTCGCAAAAGCAGTGGATATTATAAACTCAACAATAGCGATACCGTGCACGGCTTGTGAATACTGCACGGAAAAGTGCCCGCAAAATATAGCAATTCCTAAATATTTCGCGCTTTATAATGCCGAAAAAAACTCGCTTAACAAATTGTTCTCAACACAAGGCATATATTATAGCAATTATATTAAAACTCACGGCAAAGCAAGCGATTGCATACAGTGCGGACAATGCGAGCAAGCCTGCCCTCAGCATATAAAAATCACTCAGCGGCTAAAAGACGTCGCGGAAGTTTTTGAATAATAAGGGGATATGAAAAATGACTATCGCGCAGGTTAGCAAAAAATACGATATAACACAGGATACGCTTAGATATTACGAACGCATAGGGCTTATACCCGCTGTGGGAAGAAACAAAAGCGGCATTAGAAATTACTCGGAAGAAGACTGCAGATGGGTTGAGTTTATAAAATGCATGAGAAGCGCGGGACTTGCAATAGAAGCGCTTATTGAGTATGTCGCATTATTTAAGCAGGGCGACAGCACAATAAACGAGCGAAAAGAGCTATTAATCGAGCAGAGAAGACAGCTTTTAAATAAATTGGAAGATATGAAAGAAACGCTGTCAAGGCTTGACAGAAAAATTGAAAGCTACGAACAATGCGTAGTGAAAAAAGAAAAACAGTTAATTGGATAGAGGTTTATCGTTATGAGCAATAAAATACTTATATTAAACGCAAGCCCGAGAATTGGCGGCAACTGCGATGCTTTATGCGATGAGTTTATACGCGGTGCGGCAGATGCGGGCAATAATACGGAAAAAATAAATTTGCGGGATAAGAACATTAATTATTGCATAGGCTGTCTGGTATGCCAGGAAAGCGGCGGCGTATGCGCGCATAATGACGATATGAGTGAGATACTTGATAAAATGATTGATGCTGATGTCATTGTTCTTGCAACGCCAGTATATTTTTATTCTATGTGCGCGCAGTTAAAAACGCTTATTGACAGAACGTTCGCCAAATATACGAAAATAAGAAATAAAAAGTTCTATCTTCTGTCAACAGCGGGGGATACGGATGATGCCGCGTTTGACGGAACAATACAGGGGTTTAGGAATTTTCTGTATTGCCTTCCCGGTGCGGAAGAAGCGGGTATTATTTTAGCCGGGGGAGTATACGGAATAGGAGAGATAAAAAATCATAAGGCTTTAGAGCAGGCTTATAGAGCTGGAAAAAACATATAAAATTAAACCGCGCGGTAATAGAGCGGTTTTTTTTGCTATAAATTATATAAATAAGTGCAAATGAGTAGTTAAAGGTTAATAATAGTGGGGCTTTGGTCGCCTGTGGGGATATGCGTTTCAAAGTATTTAAAGTAGTCAAACTGTTTCAGAGCGTATTTATTGAAGTTTTCTCTTACTCTATCACTAGAACTAATTTTCAACTCAATCTCAATGTCTCTGTTATTTTCGACATAATAGAATTTAATATAATTATCCTTTACAATTCTATATGATTGAAAATAATTATGAGGAATATTAACGCGTATGAGTGGCTCATCTATGGTTACAACAGAGAGTTCTTTATCGTAAAGAAGGAGATAACATTGTTTGCGTTCAAAGGGAAAGTTTTTCAACGCTCCTTTACCTTCGTATTGTATCCATATTCTCAGTGCACCTAATGGATGATATTGTTCCATTACTTTTAGGTAAAGCTTTTTCGCTTTTCTTTTAGGTTTTATAATAACAGGGAAGAAATAACCGAATATTATGATAGCGGTAATGCCCCATGAACCAATTATTACAACTAATTTACTAAGTAAGTCCCAATCCATAAATACGCCTCACTTTAATTAAATAATTACAAAATGATTATACAAAAAAAACAATTGGTTTTCAACAGCAGGAAGTAACCTTTCTTAATTACCAATTTAAAATAAATTATATTAAATAATCTGCCGAGTTCGACAAATATCTTATCGCCGATTAATTATATTATATATAAATCCGTTAATAATCATGGCCTTTTCCATGTTCTTCTTGTGAAATATTCAGTTTGCCGCCTTTGCATTTATGCCGCGTAAGCGGCATTTTGCATTTTATAAAGATAATTCCATAAAAAGTATTGAAATAATAAAGAAATATAATTATCATATTTATATACTGATTTAATTATAAAGGAGGTATAAACATATGAAAATGCTCGTACCGGTAGACGGCTCAAGCGCGTCTATAAACGCGGTTAAAAAAGCAATAGAAATAACAAAAAAAGTAAGCGGATTTTCGATACTTCTTATATCGGTTGTAAGTTATGAAAATGTGGGAAAAAGCCTAAGAAATCAGCAGCTTTGGAGTCAGGTGGACGGATCAATTATAGGCGAGGGAAGCTTAAAAATAGAAGATGAAATAATGAACATGAAAATAAAAATGCAGCAAAGGCTTCTTGACGCCATAGTGAACGACTTGTATTTCGGCGAGATTAAAGTTGAAAAGCAAGTTGTTGTGGGCGAGATTTACGAGAAAATACTCGAGATTGCCCGTAATGAAAAAGTTGACCTTATAGTAATGGGAAACAGAGGATTTTCAAAAATTAAACGTTTCTTTGTGGGAAGCGTTACTCAAAAAGTAATATCAGAAGCTGCTTGCCCCGTGCTTGTAATACATTCGGATGCGGAAGATTGATAAATACATAAAATTTAAAGTAATAAAAAACAGCTTAATTGTTTGTATAAAACGATTATGCTGTTTTTAATTTCGGCTCCGCGCCGTACGCTTTTTTGACGGCTAAAAGCGCTATTTGGTACCAGTTATAAACTCTTATAACATTACTTGGCAATACGCTTTTGTTATATGTGCAGTCTATTAAAAGAACTTCATATCCCGCGCTTGAAAGCTGTAAAGCGTTATCTAGGCTGTCTTCAATAAATATATCGCAGTTTAGCTCTTTAGCGTTTTGTCTTTTATCAGTGTTTCCCGTAAGAGTAAGCGAATGCGCAGGCAGGTTGTACTTATTCAGCCACTGCCTTGTAATATCCGCGTATTTTTTCTCTCTTGCCGTAACATAATGTATGTTATGATTTTTAGCAAGATAAGTAATTGCATGTTTTGCGTCAAGTCTTATTTTCGCTTTCCCATGAATCTCGCTTGCGTATACGCTATAGAAATTGTCATATTCTTCCTGAGTTACTTTAAGCGCGTCTGAGAATTTGTAACTGCAAATATCTTTCGGCTTTGCATTTGTGTTAAAATGCCGATTTGCACATTCAAGCCAATAATACGGATCGGTTACAGTTCCGTCAATGTCTATGCATAAATTAAGTGTTCTCATAATTTATATCCTCCTTTCTTATTATTTGATGTAATTTTAATACATTAATGAAAAGCAAATGTGTCAGCAATGTTAAATTTACGTTAAATTTATATGGCAAAAACAGGACTAAAATAAGTCTTTAAGATTTACTAAAAGATATAAAACATACAGGGCAATAAGCAACAGACTTATTTTTTTTGTAAGGATATTAAGGTTTTTATTATAGACACAATAACCGAATGTAAACAGAACCAAAATAAGAGAAGGTATATGAATTAAATAAAAACTTTGGGGTATTATCATGCCGTTTGTTGATACGCAAAGCGACGCTCCGAGCACTAAAAGTACGTTTAAAATATCGGCGCCCAATATGTTTCCAAGACACAAATCGCCGTGATTTTTTTTAACCGAAGCTATGGCGGTGCTGAATTCGGGTACGCTTGTGCCGAACGCGACCAATGTAGAAGATATTACAATATCTGAAACTCCGAGTCTTTGCGCGATGGCAACCGAAGAGGCTACCAATCCAGAAGCGCTTATTGACAGAAGGAACGCAAATAATATTATAATAATAACAGTTATACTTGCTTTTGGAGTTTTTGCGCTCTTTTGCAAATTGATATTATCACAAGAAAAAGCATTGGGATTATTTTTATTTTGCCTTATTAAGATTACTATATATACGGGCAGCAATAAAAGAAATATAAAGCCTAGTATCTGTGGAAGTGTTCCGTCTGTTTTTCCAAATTTGGATATAAATGACGGAATTATTAATATAACACAGACAAGTACTAAGATATTAAATTTTTTCTTTGAGTCTTCTCTGACATAAACCTTTCCGAACAACGCTGCAGTGCCGAATATAATGCTTGTATTTGTTATTATAGAGCCGACGGCATTACCAACAGCGAAACCGACATTACCGTTTATGGCGCCTATTACTGAAGAGATAAGCTCAGGAAGAGTAGTGCCTAATGATACGACAGTCGCACCAATTATTATTTTAGGCATTCCCCATATCGAGGATAAAACAACCGCGTTGTCTACAAACTTATTCGCGGATTTTGAAAGTACGAACAGAGAAACTGCGAATATTAATAAAATTAAAAATATATTTGACTGTGATATAAAATTCTGCATTTATCCTCCGTTAAAAAATCTCACAACGTCTGAAATACTTCTTAATAAGTATATGCTGATTTAAGATTTTAAATAAGCGGATAATCTTTCTTTAAGGTTTCCTGTGTGAAGTTCGAAAAGGTGATTATCAAAATCATAAAAATATATTGATTTACCTTCGCCATTAATACGAGTTCTGCCTGGCAATATTTCAGCTCCTGCTTCTTTTATACGTTCAATATATGCATCTACTTCATCTGACGGAATTTCAAACGCTATATGATTGTATGTACGGTATGTTATATCATCATTTTGCATAATGCATATCCAAATATCATTTATTAAAAAATATTTTTCTTTGTAAAGAGAAAAGGTTTTCTCTTCGCTTGAATATATTTCCTTTGCGTCAAAAACCTTTTCTAAGAAGAATTTTGTTTTGTTGATATCTCTTACAATAAGAGTTATATGACTTAATGATAAAATCATAAATCACCTTTGAATATATAAAATTTTTGTTAAATATTATTGAATAAAAATTTCAGGCTCTTTTCGCACAGCCGAAAAATTCTCAATAAGCCATGCGGAGGCTTTTTTAAATCCTTCCGTTTGAACTGATTTCGCGCCTGTCGGGCAGCGTTTCACGCAGCTGCAGCAGGTAATGCATTTATCCTCTTTTATTTTTGAAAAATCGTCAAAATCAATTGCGCTTGTTGGGCAGGCGCTTGCGCAAACTCCGCATGATACGCATTCATTGCTGGTAGAAGGAGTCATAGGGCTGCCGGGTTTTCTTTCCCTGTAGGGGAAATTGCCTTTTACAAAAAGCGGTTTAATATCCGAAATACTGCTTATTTTATCGAGCTTATTTTTTACGTCCAATCCGAAATTTTCAGCTGTTTTTATATCATCATTATCAGGTCTTCCGCCCGCTAATTTATCTGTGAATGAATGTTCCCCTAAAAATGCGGCAGCGGCGATAGGTATAAATCCTTTGCTTACAAATATGTCTTTAAGTTCAAGCAACGCGTCGTCGTATTCGCGGTTTCCGTATACTGCGACTAAAACAGCTAAAGTATTATCTCCGCTTATGTTTTTTAAGTAATCCTCAATTATCGCGGGAATTCTTCCCGAATATACGGGAACTCCTACTATAACCAAGTCATCTTTAGTAAATGAAAGCATACTTTCCCTGCTCACCGGAAGAGTTATATTATATTCTTTCGCATTGTCTGAAATTTTACCGCCTGCGGCTTTTACAATTTTTTCGGTAGTACCCGTTGGGCTGAAATAGAGTAAATTTAATTGCTTTTTCATAAAAACTCCTTTTAGTATTTATAAAATATTTACATGCTGCATATATCATACAGAATATCAGGATATTGTTAAAATTGGAATAAAATATAGAAAATATTCCCGATAAAATATTGAATATGTGTTGTAAACGACAACATATATCAGTATAATGATACATATAATTGACTATATTATACTGGCATTCAAATCAAATTAAAAGAGGTGTATTTTTAAATGTTAAAAGTTGTAGCGGTAGCTGAATTCGGACCGGCCATTGAAGCCTTTAAAAAGATCTCACAAGAAGTGCTGGGAGACATTGCCGAAATTAAAATCGAACGAGCGGATACCGAAGAAAAAATCATCAGCGTATGCAAAGACGCGGACGCTGTTATTGCGGGGCTTGATCCTTTTACGGACAAAGTGTTCGCATCACTGCCTAAGCTTAAAATGCTTTCGGGAGTGGCGATAGGTTATAACACGTTTGATGCCGAAGCGGCGAAAAAATACGGCATAGCAGTATCCAACAACCCCCGTTATTGCGTAAACGAGGTTGCGGATCACGCCGCAAGTTTAATTCTTGCGCTGACAAGAAAACTGTTTGATTACAACAAAGAAGTCAAAGTCGACCACGTATGGTCCGCTCAGTCTCAAAGAGGAAAAATTAAAAGAGTTTGCGTGCAAACTTTAGGTCTTATGGGATTTGGCAACATCGCGCGTCTTGTTGCGAAACGCATGCAGGGATTCGGATGCGAAATTATTGCGTACGACCCGTACATAAAACAGGAATTCGCGGACCAGTTTAATGTAAAAATGGTTTCACTTGACGAATTGTACGCAAAAGCGGACATAATTTCTGTTCACGTGCTTCTAAACGCTCAGACGCAAGGCATGATAGGCAAAGAAGCGTTTGAAAAAATGGCGGCTAAAAAGCCTATATTCGTAAACTGCGCAAGAGGCGGCTTAATTGATGAAGACGCTCTGCTTGACGCTATAAAAACAGGAAAGATCGCGGCAGCAGGTCTTGACGTATTTATTTAGGAGAAACCAGACCTTGCTGCATCGCCTTTTACAAAACTGGGCGAAAACGTAATAATCACGCCTCACGCAGCGTATTTTTCGGATAACGCGCAATATGAAATGCTCGTATTCTCGTGCGAAAACCTGCGTAACTTCTTTACGGGAAATATTGATAAAGTTCCCGTAGTAAACGGAATA
>JAAZOI010000295.1 GCA_012797825.1 Eubacteriaceae bacterium
AAAAATATCATAATTAAAAATGCAGGCCAGGCAGGAACATGAAGAACATGAAAAACTATTTCACCAATTGCTATAAGGATAATAAGCAGCAACCCAAAGATCAGTCTGTTTTTGTCTAACTTAGCCATAAAAACCTCCATAAAATTAATGATTATAGTATTTTTTTGACACTATTGTATAACATTTAAAATGTCAATAAAAAAAATTAATGAATGACCATAAATTATTAAATTTAAATATAATAAATAAACATATAAATAAATATATATATTAATAATGTTAATAATTATAATTATTTTATGTTACAAATATATGCATATAATTTTTAAAATAATGTTAAATTATTAAAAACATCATAATTACTAGATTATATATTATCGATTAATGTTGAATAGGGTAGTTGCTTGGAAAAAAATTTTTGTGTAAAATAAATAGTAATCATTGGTGATATATTGATAAAAAAATATTTAAAGCTATATGAAGTAATGAAATTATTTTAAACAGGATTTTATGTAAATAAAGGTTTTTCGTGAATTACCTAATATGCCAGTTGTGTTTGTAATTCGATTATTTTATTTATTTCATGGATATTTTTTACAATTGATTCTTCATGGTTGGAAAGTAAAATAATGAGAGTTTGATTCAGATTATATATATACTTAATAGCTGAATTTATATTCTTCATTGTATCACTAATTATATTGGCTACAGGATGATTTATTTTTTTAAGGAAATTTTCAAAATCGGTATATTCAATGCCAATTTTGGATGTTATATCATTAATGCAACTGGCAATAGAATAATTACAAAGAGAGATATCTTCAATAATTTCATTGTTTGATGATATTATGGTAACTATCGCTTCTTCATTTTCATTTATCAAATTTATCTGTATTGTTTGAAGATTTACTTCAAACTTTTTTAACAACATTTGTTTGGTTAACAGCAAATCTGATAAATTATGAAGAAGTGATTCTATATCATCCCTCAATTGAAAAGGAACCTTTGGATGCTGTCGCAACCCTGTCCGAAGGAGTTTCTTTAGTAGAAATTTTATCCCATGCATCCCGTAACTCTCTTAATAATTTGACAACATTTTTTAAGATGTCGGCGTTTTTCTGAATATTAGCTTCTAAAAGCTGTTTTTTGAAGAATATATACAGGTTAAAAAGATTACGTGCAACATCGCCACCTTCATTCATATTTAAAGCTAAAATTAATTCGTTAATTATATCCTGAGCCTTAAGGATATTGGTATTGGCAATATCGTAGGTTTTTGGATGCATATGTTCTATAGCGATATTGCAGAATTTAATGGCACCATCATAAAGCATTACGATTAATTTACCCTGATTGGCGGTATTTATTTCTGTATGTTTGTACTGGTCATACGGATTTCTACTGGGTAAAGCCATGTAATCCCCCCTCGATTATAAACGCATTGGCATTAATAGTATCGGATAAAAATATACAAATCTTTATTGATTAATCCAATATGGAACACAAATAATTAACCTAAAATGTGCTTAATTCTTTGCAAAATTTCCTCATATTTTTCTTTTGTTTTCTGTATAATCTCATCTGGCAGAGGAGGAGGGGGCGAATTTTTATCCCATGTGGTTGTTTCTAAATAATCACGTATAAATTGTTTATCTAAACTAACCGGTGAAATGCCAGGTTTATATAATGC
>JAAZOI010000296.1 GCA_012797825.1 Eubacteriaceae bacterium
AACGGCTATATAAATATAGATAACAAAAAAATGAGCAAGTCTCTGGGTAATTTTTTTACAGTCAGAGATATTGCTGCGGAATTTGATTTATCAACAGTAAGATTTTTCATTTTAAGCGCGCACTACCGCAATCCTATTAACTTCAGCAGGGATTTAATAAAAGCGGCTGAAAATTCGCTTGAACGAATTTATAATGCGAAAAACAATCTTGATTATTTGATTTCATTAAATAAAAATCCAAAGACGGATGATGACAAAGAATTTAATGAAGAGTTAAATAAATATAAAAAACAATTCTGCGACGCGATGGATGATGATTTTAATACGGCTGACGCGATTGCTGCAATATTTGAACTCGTTAAATTCATCAACATTAATGCAGATGAAAATTCTTCGCAGCACAAGCTACACGCGGCAAAGAATCTGCTTAACGAGCTTACCGGAGTGCTTGGTATCGCTCAAATCAACAGCTCTCAGATTCTTGATAAAGACATAGAAGAATTAATAAGAAAAAGACAGCAGGCAAGAAAAGACAAAGATTTCGCGCTTGCAGATAAAATAAGAGACGAGCTTAAGGCACAGAATATAATTCTTGAAGACACTAAAGAAGGGGTTAAATGGAAGCGGATATAATTTTCAACTCATCAGCGGTAAAAGCGGATATGCTTAACCCCGCGCAGCTGGCATACATAGGCGATGCCGTATACGAAATATATATAAGAAATTATCTGCTAAGTCTGGGCATATGCAAATCATCAAAATTGCAGCAGGAAGCCCAGCTGCTTGTAAAAGCGCAGACACAAAGCAAAGCGCTTAAAATAATCACCCCGCTGCTTAGCGAGGATGAAAATAAAATTGTTTTAAGAGGAAGAAACAATAAGCATAAAAATAAGCCTCAAAACGCCACAGTTGAGGAATATAATAATGCGACAGGCCTTGAAGCGCTGATTGGCTATTTATATTTAAGCAAGCAAGCCGAAAAAATCGATGAAATAATAAACGAAATTTTAATCAATCTCGGTAAAGATAAAATATGAATTCAATTACAGAAAACCACTGCCAAAAACAGAAAGTTTTAAATTTGCTGGATTCTGCTGACATTAAATATGAACTGATTGAACATGAAGCTATGTATACTATAGCGCAGATGACAGACGCAGGTCTGACCGAAGGCTATTGCATATGCAAAAACTTGTTTTTAAGAGACTATAAGGGGCAAAACCACTATCTTGTTATTTTATTAAAAGACAAAAAAGCTGACTTAAAAGCAATTGAGGAAAAAATTGGCTCAAGCCGGCTTAGTTTTGCATCAGAGAGAAGACTCTTTCAATATTTGCATTTACAAAAAGGTTCAGTTTCACCGTTTGGTATAATTAACGATACAGACGGTGAAGTGATACTTATTATAGATGAAGACCTGAAAAATGCAGGAAAAGTAGGGTTTCATCCGAATGATAATACGGCGACAATTATAATGGAATTTACAGATTTTATAAAAATAATTAATATGTTTAAAAATAAAATAGTTTACTTCGACTTTTTATAACGTTTTGTCTGCTTTATACAGACAAAACGTTATATATGTAAGATTTATATTTCTACATTAAATCCATTCAAATTCATCCGCTATTTTGTCCATCGACCAAAAAGATGCTATTGCAATTGCAGTATCGCCTATTGAATAAGCGTCAGATAGTGCATAGCTGTTATCTTTAATATTAAGAAGCTCCTTGCACGTTACAGACATAACACTAAGGCACTTTCTTAAATCTTCAGCGTTCATTTTACCTCCTTTACAATAATATGTATTGTTTTATTATTGTTTTCTATATGTTGTATTATATATGGTTGTATATACACAATTTGTCGAATTTTGGCTAAAATAACGGTATAATATATGATTTTTATAGAAAAAGCGAAAAAAATGTATTTTTAGTAAAAATATTTGATGTTTTTAATTAAAAACAATATAAATAAAATAATTTATCATTTGTATTTCTATTAAAACTCAGAGGCTGCTATGCAGCCTCTGAGTTTTAATGCGCTACAGGTCTTCTGTGATCTTCATCACGGAAGAAAAAGCTTATAGCAATAAGTCCGCTGATTGCAACTAACGCATAAATAATTCTGCTGCCTATAGCCAGCTGCCCTCCAAAAAGAGAAGCAACCAGATCAAAACTGAAAAATGCAATAAGACCCCAGTTAATCGCGCCGATTATTATTAAAGTCAGCGCTAATTTTTTTATAAAATTCATTTTTAGCACTCCTTTTTAAAAATATAAGGTCGATATTTATTATCTGCACAAAAAAAACAATTAAACTGCTATAATTTACTAAAAAATTTTAATAAGATTTAATAAATAAAATAAGATACTTTTTATTTGCCAATTATTTTATACACAATATACAAAA
>JAAZOI010000297.1 GCA_012797825.1 Eubacteriaceae bacterium
AATAATCGGCAATCATTATTGCTATCATCGGAGCGAATACCGAACCAATAAAGTAAAGGAAATTTTGATATTGCTCAATGGGGGTAAATATCGCTATCAGCGTTCCTAATATAAGTACAGCTGTGGATATAATTTTATCCGAGAATTTTTTTGATATGCTTAAAAAGCTTATGCCCGCCGAATAAACATCTAAGTATGTTGTAGTTACTGTTGATAACAATACTATTATTATTCCTACAGTGCCAAGACCAACTGATACCATTATTACAGAAATATCCGCCTGGCCGGAATACAACGCCGAGCCCAGCCCTATTATATACATCCAGCAGCTGCCTATAAAATACGCGATTACGCTTAAAAGAGTTGCTTTTTTAGGCTTTGCCGCCGTTTTGGTGTAGTCCGATATAAGGGGAATCCATGAAAGGGGCATTGCAACAGCAAGTTCAACCGCCAAGCCAAAGCTCATAGCATCATCGGTAACGTTTGATGCAGCGCTTGCGCCTTTAAATACTACAAAGCTTAAAACTATTGTTAAAATAAATAGCGCGCCGACTGCGAAAACATTTATTTTCTCCAGCTTTTTTAAACCTGATAAAATCCATAAAAATATGAAGAACGCTATTAATGCGCACCAAAGAGCGTTTCTTGATACGCCCATGTAACTTTGAGTTATGATATCAATAGCTTTTGCGCTGCTTATTATCATAACGGCAGTCCAGCCCAGAAGCTGGAGGACGTTTAATGACGCAAAAAATATATTTCCTTTGTTTCCGAACGATATCGCGGCGGTTTCCATAGCTGTTTTTTGAGTGGAACCGCCGATTACTCCCGCCATATACAATAATACGCATCCTATTATATGGCCTGTTATTAAAGCCGCTATGCCCTTTCCAAGACCGAGCGGCGCGTATAGGGTGCCGGTCAGAATTTCAGCAATTGACACAGCTGCTCCGAACCATAAAAGTCCGTTTGAAAATATGCTTGTTTTGTTGTTCATACTGCCTCCAAAAATAATTAAATATAAAACGGGATATGCCAGTATGTACATATCCCGTTAAATTTTTTCTAATCTAACAATTAATATCCCTACGTTGGCATTACCCAAATCAGGTTCTAAGGGTATAAGTTTAATAACTTAATCTCAGCCGATAACATCAGCCCCCCTGGACGTATTCAATTTTCACATTTCACAATATCACTTTAATCAACAAAAGTCAATATAAATATAACTGATTTCTGTTTGTTGATTTTTGAAAAATAAAATATATAATAACTATAACAATTAGCGGAGAATAGTCAATGAAAAAATTATTTGTCTATATAATTTTAATCGCAATACTTTTAAGCTTTAATTCGTGCGGAAGCGAAATATCAAAAACTCCCGTTAGTACAAAAACTACTTTCGCGATGGATACCGTATGCACGATAAAAATATATGATAAAAATGCCGATGAGAAAATTATTGATGACGCATTTGCATATGTTTCCGACCTTGAAAATCTTTTAAGCAGATATATAAGCACAAGCGATATTGCTAAAATAAATGAAAACGCAGGAAAAAGCTATGTAAAAGTTGACAGGCACACGCTTGAGCTTTTAAAAGAGTGCGTATATTATTCAGACCAAACTGACGGCGCGTTTGATATTACACTTGGTTCGCTTATTGATTTATGGGACATAGAGTCCGGCAGAAATTATATTCCTTCAAAAAGTGAAATAGAAAACGCAATGAAGTATACGGGATATAAAAACATACTTATTGATGAGAAAAACTGCTCGGTAAAGCTTGCGAAAAAGGGCGTAATTATTGACTTGGGAGCTGTAGCCAAAGGTTATATAAGCCAAATGACAAGACAGTTTCTAGTCGGCAAAGGAATCAAAAGCGCCATTATAGATTTCGGCGGAAACATTGTTTTAATAGGGAAGAACTATAAGGGAGATAATTTTGCAGTAGGTATTCAAAAGCCCTTTAATGATAGAGGAGAATATCTTGCGGCGGTGCAAAGCGATAATTGCGCGATGGTGTCTTCGGGTAATTACGAACGATATTTCACGGGACCCGACGGTGTGATATATCATCATATAATAGATCCAAAAACAGGATATCCCGCCCAAAACGGACTTAATCAGGTAACCATTATAGCAGACGATGCGACTGTAGCGGATATATTGTCTACAGGCGTATACGTCATGGGAGACAATGAAGGATATGACTATATACAAAAGACGGAAAATATCGGCGCAGTCTTCGTTATGAATGACGGAAATGTAATTGTGACAGAAAACATCAAAAATTACGTAAATATTATAAAATAATCTGAATTTTATTAATATTTTTATAATTTGCGTATTGTTTATTTAAATTCCGTATGATATATTTATAAGAATTACACTTAGGAGCTAATTATGAAAATCGGATTTATAGGATGCGGCAATCTTGCAACCTCTTTAATTGAAGGTTTTAAAAGCAAAAGAGTCATAAAAAGCAGCGATATAGGATTTTTCAGCAGCGATTCTGATGATATTAAAAAAGCAATCTGCAAAAAATACGGCATTGTTTCGTATGCCAGCAATGAAGAAGTAGTAAAAAACAGCGATTTAATAATAATAGCAATAAAACCAAACATTATTTTTAAAGTATTAGATGAAATTAAACACTGCAACTTTAAAGACAAAATTATATTAACCGTTGCCGCTGGTGTGAATTCGAAGGATGTTGCGGAAAAGCTTTCTTATGATAAGGTAATAAGAATGATGCCGAATATCTTAGGTTCGGTGGGTGAAGGCATGTTTGTAATAGCTGAAAACAATAATTTAAAAGCCGAAATTGATATTATCAAAGAACTTTTCGGCAAAATAGGAAAGGCGCTTGTTATAGGAGAACAATATCTGGCGGCTGTAACGGCTATATCGGGTTCAGCTCCCGCGTATGTTTTCATGTTTATTGAAGCGCTCGCCAACGGAGGAATACGTGAAGGGCTTCCCAGTTCAATATCTTATGAAATAGCGTCGCAGGTCGTGCTGGGTTCCGCCAAACTTGCGCTGCAGTCCGATATGCATCCTGCCCAGCTTCGTGAAAAAGTATGCTCGCCGGCGGGGACTACAATTGAAGCTG
>JAAZOI010000298.1 GCA_012797825.1 Eubacteriaceae bacterium
ATTTATATTGTATTATCTGTTTAGCAGGTATAAATATATGAAAAAATCATAAAAGAAAAATCTAATAATTAATAATAATGGTGATATAAGTTTGTTAATGATTAAAATAATCTCAATTTTATTGCTGATAACCCCGATTGTAAATATATTATCTCTACATTTTTTAAAGAGTAAATATGTTGGATGTGGTTTAAAAAGTATTCATTTAATTATTTTATTAATTTCTATTATTCTTTTATTAAAAAAAGTAGATTCTGCTTTAATACTATTATCATGCAATTTAATAGCTTTATTGTTATTAATAGTATTTGAAAAGTTATATTATTTTTTATTGGATAAAGTCATATCTCCAATGATTTCTCAATTAACTGAGGCAGACGTTGTTTCTACGTTATTAGTAACAAGAAATAATATTTACGCAATAACAAATAAAGGGTATGTAATAATAAATTATAAAATTAATGATTATAAAATGCATAAAGAAATTCAAGAATTTTCTACAAGTGATCAAAAATATTTTACTAGATTAAAAGAACATAAATTAGAAGAATAAATGAAAAAACATTTTTTATTTTTACTCATCATTTTAGTAACTGCAGGCGTATGGATTTTTACAGCAATTAACATAAACCTAAATGCGAAGTCGGCTAACTATACGAATTCAACAGTATATAGCCGAACAAAAGTCATTGAATGCGCGGAAAAATGTTTTAACAAACGCAATAATCAATACTACGGTTACGGGCAGGATTGCGCTAACTTTGTCTCTCAATGCCTATATTCAGGCGGCATGCCGATTAACGGCAGCTGGTACTCCTATAAAATGGATGATTGTTTTTTCTATTGCGGGGACGTTGCAATAACATGGAGCAGAGCTCCCGAACAGTACGCATATTTTAAAAAATCGGAATATAATTACAAAAACATTTTAATCAAAAGTATATCAGATATCAAAGACGCGATAAAAGAAGGCGTTAAAGCCGGGGACCTAATATACTTTGACAATGACACAGACGGAACAGTTGACCATGCCGCTATAATAAGTAAAGTTGACGGCGGAATGATATATTATTGCGCTCATACTTTTTCAAGATATAATCAGCCGCTTTCAAACTATTTTCAAACGGGAAATACAGGGCAAATTTACATTGTTATGCTAAAAGACAATGTTTAGTGAGGATGATTATTAAAATCATCGAGAGGTAAAATTATGACCATATATATTTCGCTTGCTATGCTAATTATAATTTACGTGCTTTGTATGATAGGATATAAAAAATATAAAGTTTTGCTTTTGTCAGGTATAGTTATTGCAATTTCTATAGCAGGAGTAATTTTAATTCTGATTAATAATCAGAATAATCAAATCGACGGGCGTTTGCTAAGCTATGAAAAAGATGATGAATACTATAGTGATTTTATATTATATACTAATCCCGAGACATTTAAAGAAGGTGACGGACCTATTTATTTTTCTATGGATAAAGATACTATGGATGACTTATTTACTCATCCTGAAAAATATACATCCTATAAGATTAATATAGAAGTAACAAATCTATCAGACAAAAATATTTATGATGGCTATTCTATTTTAGCCGATAAGTACGAATATATTTGGCTTGACACATTATTTTATTGGGATGGGAATTTAAAAGCTCATGAAACTTTAGAATATCATGCGTTTATAATTGTTAAAAAAGAAGAGATGTCTGATAAAGAAATTGATGGATTGATAAAAAGTATTAAGATTGAAATTCATGCAACAAATATAGAATATTTAAATAGTTTGTATCGGGATGAATTTTTATGGTTATATAGCACAAAAGTGATTGGCTTTGATTAATATTACGCGTAACTAGTTTATTAAAGTTAGCGAGAGGTAAAAATAATGTATATAGATTTATTTTTTACTATACTGATTATAATTTGCGTAAGTATAATTATAAAAAATAAAAAAAATATTAATTTGCTGTTATTAAGAATTAAAAAACATAAAGTTTTTTTAGTGATTATAGCAATAGTTCTTATTAGCTACAGCGCAATGCTTATTGATACGAGCAGTGTAATGAGGGAAGTTAAGGACACTATGCTATTGAATGTTGACCCAGCAAAAACGGCAGGCAAGCCAATAGGACAATATAACTATTATGTAAGTTTTTATGGGGATTTAGTAACGAATTTGTGAAGATCTAATTTATTTATGGTGCGATTATTTGTTCTGCACAACTTCAAGGACGGATATATATGTTCTTGTTATTGGTATAGATTATATGATGATAAGGGGGAATTGATAAGCGCATGGTGGGCGCCGGCAATATGGAAAATACATAAAGAAGATGGCAAATGGGAAATAACCGAGATATTTGAAGGCGAAAGCATATAAGATAAACACAAGATTCGCCCATATTTTCGGTAGGCACGTATTTTTTAAATATGTAGACAAAGCATAAGTCCATATTATTATGCTAATATAATATTTAATCAGGAAAATTGGCGAGAGGTGAAATTATGTATATAGACTTATTTTTCACTATCATAATTATAATCTTCGTAATTGTATTTATAAGAAACATAAGACATATAGATTTACTTTTATTAAAAATTAAAAAGCATAAGATTTTTTGGATAATTATTGCAATAATCCTAAGTGTTTATAGTATCATGCTCATTGATACAAACAGCGTAATGATGCTAGCCAGAGATAATTTCATGTTGAAAATTGACCCCTATAAAACGCCTAACTTGTCGATAAGCGAATATAATGATGTCAGAGAACATGCGAGTGAATATAAGGAAGAATATGGCGCCATAGGAAAAGCTCATTTGTTTCTGGTGCGTTTAGCTGTACTGCACAACTTCAAAGACGGTAATATTTGGGTTTGGTACTGTCATGAAGTGTATAGTGCTAAAGGAGAATTAATGCAAGGTTCATGGTATGTCCCTGCACGATGGGGAATCCATAGAGAAAACGGAATATGGCAAATAACTGATATATATGAAGCACCGTAACTTTATATCATGTTATTTGGCACTACTTCAGTGATTGGGTTTGATTAATATTATATGTAGCATGGTTACTAACATTAACGAGAGGTTGGAATTATGTATATAGATTTATTTTTTACTATAATAGTTATAATTTGCGTAGTATTAATTTTAATAAATAAAAAATATAAGTTTAAGCGTTTTTTTACAAATAAAAAATATAAGTTTTTTACAGTGACTATTTCTATATTTATCGCGATTATATCGATAATCGTAATTATTTATGGAACCATACTTTTTGATACAAACAATGTAATGAAGGAAGTCAGGGATACTTTGCTATTCAAAACTGACTACGCAGAAACGGCTAATAAACAGATAGACAAATATAATATTTCTAGTGGTTATGTAGGAGGGAAACCACATGTTTTGTTGGTGAGGTTATCCACTCGGCACAACTTTAAAGATGGTTATATCTGGGCTTGGTATTGGTTCAGAGTATATAATACGGAAGGTAAGCTAACAAGTTACTGGTGGACACCAACAAAGTGGAAAATTCATAAAGAAAACGGTAAATGGGAGATAGTCGAGATATATGAAGCGCCATAACATGCTAATCCTTGTGTGTTTGAAAATACATATACTATGAAATTCCTTATAATGTATGGGGGATAAAAAATGGATATTTTAAATTGGTTGATGAAATGGTATGAATCAAATTGTGATGGTGATTGGGAGCATCAATTTGGCGTAAAAATTGATACACTTGATAATCCTGGGTGGAGCGTCGATATTGATTTAACGGATACACCATTAGAAAACAAGCCATTCAATTTTGAAAACAATAACACAGAAACTGATTGGATTATTTGTCGTATTGAAAATAATATATTCAAAGGATATGGTGATCCATCAAAATTGGGGGAAATACTTAAAATATTTAAAGAATGGGCAGAAAGTTTTTGATTTGATAAAAATTATATAAATAATTATTCTTAATTATAGAATCAATTGCCAAATATTGCAGTTTAGGAATTTGTTATATTTTCATTTAAAATTTCGGTTATCATTGAAATTTGTCAAATATGAAATATAATAAAAGCATAGCCATTTTTCGGAGGGCAGTATGGATCTCACATCGACGAGTTCGATAATATTATATATAATCTTTGCCGCGGCGCTTGGCGGCATAGTTTATTTAAGAATAAAAAACAAACACACTTTTCAAATAGAGCAGTCAAGACTTAAAAATATTCAGCGCCTTAAAGAACATAACTTTTGCCTGCAGGATATAACTCGCGTTTTTTATAAGGACAAAGAAGAAACAGCCGTTTATTTTGACAATGTAAACAAATGCTTTGCGGTTGAGACAATTGATTATAAAAATAAAAAAGCCCGTATTGAAGGCATTTTTCCGTTTGATAAAATAATCGGGGCTGCTTTAATTGAAAACGGAGAAATAATAAACCAAAATAACTTAATACCGGGCGTGGAGATTCGCAAGCTGTACGCAGTTAACGGCAACGCAAATAAAAAAAGAAAAGTTAAAGAAAATCACGTTAACTCAATTGCGATAAAACTTATATTCGACGGCATAAACAAAGCGTATTTAAATATAAGCATATTAAGCCATAACATAAAATCAAACGATGAAAATTATCTTTATTATTCGCAGACAGCAAAGGAACTGTATGATATTTTTGAAAAAGCGCTTTTAAGCAATTGGGTTCAAAAAGAAAATATAGTTATAGAAGAAGTTGAAGAGCAGTCTGAACAGGCGATAAAAATTGAGCCTAAAGTTGAAAAGAGCTATCAGGACAAGCTTTGGGAACTTAATAATTACAGGCAAAAAGGCATTGTAAGCGAGCTTATGAATTATACCAAGAAAATAAGAGATGAAGATTAATTAAGAAATTTTGATTTATAAACAAATCCCTTCAAACATTTTTGTAAACCGAAGGGATTTTTTAAATCATATGATAAATAATAAATCAGGGGTTCGATAAATGGAAAACCAGTTTGCAAGAACGGAATTGATATTTAAAAAATCGGGAATGGAAATCCTGTTTAACTCGCGCGTTGCCGTGTTCGGCATAGGCGGGGTAGGGGGATATGTTGTCGAGGCGCTTGTGCGAAGCGGGATATGTGCGATTGACTTATTCGATGATAAAAAAGTTTGTACAACCAATTTAAACCGCCAGATAATCGCAACGCATAAAACTGTAGGCAGATATAAAGTGGACGTTGCGAAAGAACGTATTTTAGATATAAATCCCAAAGCAACAGTTAATACTTATAAATTATTTTATATGCCCGATACCGCTGACCAAGTAGATTTAAGCGTATACGATTATGTAGTAGATGCGATAGATACGGTAACGGGAAAAATTGAGCTAATCGTAAGATGCAAGGAAGCAGGCATACCAATAATCAGCTCAATGGGGGCGGGCAATAAAATAAACGCCGACCAGCTTGAAGTTGCGGATATTTATAAAACATCCGTATGTCCACTGGCGAAAGTTATGCGCCGTGAGCTAAAGACAAGAGGCATAAAGAATCTTAAAGTAGTATATTCCAAGGAAACTCCCAGAGAGCTTTTTAACATTGAGGAAATAAGCGGCAAATCCGACAGTATATGTTTAAAAGGCGAAAAGCGGCAAGTTCCGGGAAGCACTGCGTTTGTTCCGCCTGCGGCAGGGCTCATAATAGCGGGCGAAGTTATTAAGGATTTAACGGGGATAAAATAAAAATCCCCTTATTAGGGGGATTTTCTATACTACATCGTATCCTTGTTCTTCTATTTCTTCTTTAATTCGCTCAAGCGGCGTTTTTGCTTCGTCATATTCAACGGTCACTGTTTTAGCCTCAAGGTCTACATCAACTGTGTTTATTCCGTCAAGCGCTCCTACAGAATTCTTTATCGCGTTAACGCAATGCATGCACGACATTCCGTCTACATTTAATACACTTTTCATTTTTATACCTCCGTTATTTTCTTTTATTTATTTATAAGCTTTAAATCTTTTCAGCCTTAAAGCATTAGTAAGTACGGACACCGAACTTAATGACATGGCAGCCGCTGCAATCATCGGGTTTAAAAGCGGACCGCCGAACAAATATAATATACCTGCCGCTATGGGTATGCCTGCAACGTTATAGCCGAATGCCCAAAACAAATTTTGTTTTATGTTTCTTATAGTATTTTTGCTTAAATTAATAGCAGTAGGCACATCCATTAAATCGCTTCTCATTAGCACAATATCCGCCGATTCAATAGCTACATCAGTTCCCGAGCCAATGGCTATTCCCAAATCAGCCTGTACTAATGCGGGAGCATCGTTTATTCCGTCGCCTACCATCGCGACTTTTTTGCCTTCTGCCTGAAGCTTTTTCACTTCATTTGCTTTTTCGCCCGGGAGCACTTCTGATAAAACTCTGTAAATTCCTACTTGCTTTGCTATTGCCTGCGCTGTTTTTTTGTTATCGCCCGTAAGCATTATTACTTCAATTCCCATTTCCCGTAATTTTTCCACTGCTTTTTTACTGCTGTCTTTCAGTACATCGGCAACGGCAATGATACCCGCAATTTTATTATTTATTGCTATATACATAGGCGTTTTGCCCTCGTCTGCAAGCTCGTCGGATGAAGCAGTTAAGGCTTCAAGCGATATATTTCTCTCATCCATAAGTTTTCTGTTTCCTATAAGCGCAGTATATCCTTCGATTTGGGCTTCTATGCCAAGACCGGGCAATGCCTGAAATTTCTCTGTTTTTATAATTTCCAAACCATCCTGCTCTGCTTTTATTACAATTGCTTCTCCTAACGGATGCTCCGAGCCTTTTTCACATGATGCAGCTATCTGCAGCAGTCTTTCATTCGTTATATCTTCAGCAGAAATAATATCCGTAACTTGAGGTTTGCCCTGAGTAATTGTTCCTGTTTTATCAAAAACTATAGCGTTTATTTTATGAGCTACTTCAAGCGCTTCTCCGCCTTTTATAAGTATCCCGTATTCCGCGCCTTTGCCTGTGCCTACCATAATGGCGGTAGGAGTAGCGAGTCCCAGTGCGCACGGGCAAGCTATAACTAGTATAGAGATAAATGCCGTAAGCGCGAATGAGAAAGATTGGCCTGCTATGAGCCATAAAATGAGCACTATTAAGGCTATTGCGAAAACTATCGGTACAAAATATCCTGATACAATATCAGCAGTTTTGGCGATAGGGGCTTTTGCGCTTTGCGCGTCTTCCACAAGTTTTATAATCTGTGCAAGAGCGGTGTCGGACCCGACTTTTGTTGCCTTAAACTGTATCGTACCGTTCTTGTTAATGCTTGCAGCATATACTTTATCGCCTTCTTTTTTATCAATGGGAAGACTCTCGCCCGTAAGCATTGATTCGTCAATTGCCGTACTTCCTTCTGTGACGATGCCGTCTACAGGAATTTTATCGCCGGGTTTTACAAATATAATATCGCCCGTTTCGACTTCGTCTATAGGTATTTCCGCCTCTTTACCGTTTTTGAGTATTATTGCTGTTTTAGGCGCAAGACCCATTAATTTTTTAATGGCTTCCGATGTCTTGCCTTTGGATACCGTTTCCAAAGATTTGCCTAAAAGAATCAGCGTTATTATTACGCCTGCCGATTCAAAATATAATCTGTGAACAGCTTCCATGTCTCCTAAAACAATTTGATATGTTGAAAACAAACTGTACAAAACGGCTGCTGTTGTGCCCATTGCTATTAGCGAATCCATATTAGGGCTTTTTTGTATAATCGCTTTATATCCTATTGTATAAAATTTATATCCCGCTGCTATAACGGGAACGGTAAGAATTATCTGTATTATGGCAAATGCCGTAGGATGTTCCATCGGCGCAATAAAACCTGGTATCGGGAAATGCAGCATTGAGCCCATGGCAATATATAATAAAGGTATAGTAAACGATGCGGATATTATAAATTTTATCCACATTGTGCGTATTTCTTTTTCTTTTCTTATACTGTCTTCGTCAGATCTTCCCGCTTCTGCTGTCAGAGCTTTATATCCCGTTTTTTCGATAATTGCTCTTATTTCTGATAATCTTATTATTTTAGGATCGTATTCAACAGATGCTTTTTCTGTCGCAAGGTTAACGCCCGCTTTTATTATGCCTTCTGTTTTATTAAGAACTTTTTCAATTCTTGCTGCGCAAGCGGCGCATGTCATACCTCCGATAGGGATAGTGACATTACTCTTTTGCTCTTCGACAATTCCGTAGCCTGTTTTCTGTATTATGTCTTTAATTTCATTTAAATTTACTATTGCTGCGTCGTACTCAACCGATAATTTTTCTGTAGCGAAATTTACGGAAGCGTTAGCTACACCATCAAGCTTTGATACTGCTTTTTCAATTCTTTTTGCGCAAGCGGCGCAAGTCATGCCGCTTATTGTAATGCTTGCCTTGTCCATATCAATTCCTCTCTTTCTACTGATGTAATACTTCTATAAAAGCTTGCCTATTATTGTGATAAGCTCGTCTACTATCTCATCTTCTCCGTTTTTGATTTTTTTAACCAGACACCCTTTTATATGGCTTTCCAAGATAAGCTTGCTGACGGAATTTAAAGCTGCCTGCGCTGCGGCTATCTGGTTTAATACATCGTCGCAGTAAGCGTCTTTTTCAACCATGCCTTTAATTCCGCGAATTTGACCTTCTATTCTGTTTAGTCTTTTTATAAGCCCTGTTTTGAAATTTTCTTCACGTATTGTTTTTCTTTCTTCATATTCATCAGTATTTTTTTCTGTATTATCCATAAATATCCCCATAAATTGAATACTATACCCCTGTAGGGTATAATTAATTATACAACCCATAACATAATATGTAAATAGTATTATGTCAAATAAAAAAAGATACCCCTGGGTTGAACGGGATATCCTTTTGTTTATGCTATAAATTAAGTTGTTTAAAAAAGCAGAGCGCGGTCGCTTTCAAATTCTGCCCCGCTGGCTTTACCGAAGCGTTTTAGCAGATCTTCAACTGTAAGGCGCTGTTTTTCCTGCCCTTTTATATCTAAAACAATTCTGCCTTCGTGCATCATTATCAGGCGGTTTCCGTGCTTAATAGCATCACGCATATTATGGGTGACCATTAGTGTAGTAAGATGATTTTCTTTAATTATTTTATCGCTGAGGCTGAGTATTTTTTCGGCTGTTGCAGGGTCAAGAGCTGCCGTATGTTCATCAAGCAAAAGCAGCTTGGGTTGTTTAGCTGTAGCCATTAAAAATGTAAGAGCCTGGCGCTGACCTCCCGATAAAAGCCCTGCGCTTGTATTCAATCTGTCTTCAAGTCCTAAATCCAATATTTTTAACAGCTCTTTATATGAATCTCGTTCTTTATTTGTAATGCCTTGCCTTAAAGTGCGCTTTTGCCCTCTTCGCACTGCAAACGCGATATTTTCTTCAATGCTCATATTGGATATGGTGCCCATCATAGGATCCTGAAACACTCTGCCCAGTAAATAAGCCCGTTTATATTCCTCTGATTTTGTAACATCGACGCCGTCAATTTTAATACAACCTTTATCCGCAGTGTACACACCCGCAATGCAGTTCAGCAAAGTTGATTTTCCGGCGCCATTACTGCCTATTAATGTTGCGAAATCTCCTTCATTAAGTTTAAGGCATACGTTTCGCAGTACAATTTTCTCGTTTACCGTGCCTGGAAAAAATATTTTATATACACCGTTAATATCGAGCATTACGCGTCCTCCTCTATAGAAATTTTTACCGGATGAAGTTTTGTCTTTATAACAGGAAGCGCTAAAGCTATTGCGACCGTAATAGCGGTAAACAGTTTTAAATTATTAGGCGACATGCCCATTTTCAGTACCAGAGCAATTATTATTCGGTATGTAACGGCGCCTAATACCAGCGCAATAAGTTTGCTCATTAAATGCTGCCTGCTATAAAGCACTTCTCCGATAATAACGGACGCAAGACCTATTACAATTGAGCCGATACCCATTTGTATGTCTGCAAAACATTGATTTTGCGCAATCAGCGCTCCGCTTACGGCAACAAGAGCGTTGCTTATTACCAAACCTAAAATTATCATATTGTTTGTATTAACGCCTTGCGCCCTTGCCATACTCGGATTTTTGCCGCATGCTCTGATAGCGTTGCCAAGTTCAGTTTTAAAAAACCAATATAGAATAACTACTGTGATAATTGCGCAAATAAGACCAAGAACTATTGTTGCGTTTGCGGAGCTTAGCCCTAACTTTTCAAATACTGTATACACGTTATCAGAGCGCAGCAGTGATAAATTGGCTTTTCCCAATATCTTAAGGTTAATTGAATACAAAGCTATCATTGTTAAAATCCCGGATAAAAGTGCAGGTATTTTAAGTTTGGTATGCAAAAGCCCCGTTGCAAGGCCGGCAAGCATTCCGCCAACCATTGCAAGTGCGGTTGCCGCGTAAGGATTCATTCCGTTTACTATAGCCTGCGCCGTTATAGCTGCCCCCATAGCTATTGTGCCTTCTACAGTCAAGTCGGCTATATCCAATATTCTGAATGTAATGTATACGCCGATTGTCATTATGGACCACAAAAGCCCCAAAGATATTGATCCTGTAATAATTTGCATCATAATACTCAACC
>JAAZOI010000299.1 GCA_012797825.1 Eubacteriaceae bacterium
ACTCAACAAGGAAACTGCTTTCTGCTTCTTTTGCTAACATTAGCATTTCAGCAAAACAAGCTCTGTCTAAAACAGTATCCGAAAGACGCGGATCGCCGGTTCTTGCAAGCAAATCCCTTGCTTCATTGGCAGCCTGTTTCATAATACTCGAAAGCTGTCCGTCTGCGCCGATTATAGTATTGCCTGCTGTTGCCATCATTTGCTTTACCGGTATACTGCCTGATTCCATTAATGTGGATTCATATTCAGTATTAGCGGCTTGGCCTTTAATAATAGCTTTTAAATTATGATAATCATATCTTAAAAGAAAAATCTGTACTACTTTTTTATCCGGTGCCAATTGCAGAGCATCATATATAACATCATGTCTTTTTTTAGCTATAGCCGCAGGTATTTGAGATATTTCATTAATCTCGCCATACCCGCATTCATCTAGCACTTTTAGTAATTCATCGTCTGATTTTGCTTCTGCCATACGTCGAAGACGCTCATTTGTAACAAGCGTTCTCTCTAATGCTTTTATTCTGGTACTGGCGTACAGATAATCTACATCCTGAATTCTTTTCAAGAGTCAATACTCCTTTCTGTCCTATTATAAGCATAATTATAATATGAACAATAATTCATAATTCTGAACAAATCAGCTGAAAAGAATCTGTGCTACTTGCGCAGATAAATTATCTTTTTCCATACGCACAAGTCCGTCTAACGCACAGTTAATTTCTACATCCCCGCTGGCGATAATTACTCCGCCGAGAATGGGTCTGACTTTGCTTGATATTTTTAAGCCGCCGGTAAGACCTTTTGCTTTCAATAATTTATTAGCTTCAGCAATTACTTCCTTACCGTATTGTTCTTTATCTTCTGAAGAAAAAATTACTTCTTCTTCGCCTGTCTGCGCGGCATTCGCTGCAAGTTTTGCCAGCAAATCAATATATTTATCTTTAGGCATTGAGCGAAGCTTTACAAGTGCTTTATCAAAAGCTTCGGTAAGCAATTCCTGTTTTTGAATCAGCAATGTTTTTCTCGCTTCTAATCCCGCATTTGAGGAATATTTCATTTCCTGCGCTTTTGCTTGTTTGCTTCCTGCATCTTCAATTTCAGCAGCAGCCGATACCGCTTTTTCTTTATATCTGCTTATAATTTTCTCAGCATCTGCTTTAGCTTCATCAATTATTTTTTTAGCATCTATATTTGCTTCTTCAATAATTTTACCTGTTATTTTTTCAATACCATTCATAAGAACACCTTCTTATTAACGGACATTCATAAGCATTAAAACAGATACTAATAAAGCAAGAACCGCATATGTTTCAACCATTGCAGGGTAAAGCATACATTTACCAAATTCTTCAGGTCTTTTTGCAAGAACTCCCATAGATGCCGCAGATGCGCGTCCTTGACCTATTCCTGAGTGATACAGTGCAATTGCTCCCGGTACTGAAGCAGCAAGATACATAAGTCCCTGACCTAATGTAACTGTAGCAAGAGATGCTCCAGAGAAAAGTCCTATCTTGTTTAAAATCAAGAATGCTATAAGCAATCCGTAAATACCTTGTGTTCCCGGCAAAGCCTGTAATAACAGAGTTTGACCGAATTTATTCGGGTCTTCCGAGATAACGCCTGCTGCAGCTTCGCCGGCTATACCAACGCCTCTACCGCTTCCGGCTCCGCCAAATCCGGCTGCAAGACCTGCTCCCAACATTGCAAAAAATGCTCCTAAAGAAATTGAATTCAACACATCCATGTTAATTTTCCTCCTTGATAAATTGAGTGTATTTTGTTTGATTAATTAACGGTTTAAATTTTCTGCCGCCTTGAGTATAAAATTTTCCAAAAAATTCTACAAATTCAAGACGCATACTGTGTATAAACGCACCAAGCAAGCTTATTGCTAAGTTGAATGACTGACCTATTACAAATACTATAATAAATACTATTGTTGTAACTACACCCGTTTTTCCGGATAAGTTGCCCATCAAGTTCATAACCATTGCAATAACGCCTGTGCACATACCTAAAGCCATTAAACGAGCGTAAGATAAAATATCTGACAAATATGCCGTTACGCCGTATAATGC
>JAAZOI010000300.1 GCA_012797825.1 Eubacteriaceae bacterium
ATTATACTTTCCATAGGCATGGCAGTCGATGCGAATGTAATTATATTTGAGAGATTGAGAGAAGAGTTATGGCTGGGTAAAAGCGTACTGCTTTCTGTGAAAGTAGGATTTAACAGGGCTATGACAACAATTGTTGACTCGAATATTACTACATTAATTGCGGGGCTTGCATTATTTGTAATAGGCACGGGAACAGTAAAAGGATTCGCATTAACGCTTATGATAGGTATTTTAGTAAGTATGTTTACCGCGATTACTATTACTAAAAAATTGCTGCTGATAATGTATTCCACAAATATTTTATCAGCGCCAAAATATTACGGGGCTAAGGGGTGAGCGATATGAAATTAAAAGTAATGAAACATGCAAAATTGTTTTTTATAATTTCATCTATAGTAATTCTTATCGGCTTGGGTTTCATATTTATAAAAGGTCTGAATTACGGTATTGATTTCAGAGGCGGCACAATTGTCAATATAGAACTAGGCAGACAATTTACGACCGATGAAATAAGGCAGATTACAGATAATTATGATAAAAGCGCGGATATAACATATTCCGGCGACAATAAAACGCAGGTAGTTATAAGCACCAAAGAAGACCTTTCGGATCAGCAAAGAAAGCAGATGTTTGAAGATTTTCAAGAAAAATATAATCTTGACGCTTCGGCTCTGATATCAATAGACAAAGTTAGCGCAACAATTGGTTCTGAAATGGCGGTTCAGTCGATGTGGGCTATAATAGCAGTTATTATAGGCATACTCATCTATGTAAGCATACGTTTTGAATTTTTATTCGGATTTACTGCTATTGTTTGTCTGTTCCATGATGTTATGATTGTTATAAGTGTTTATGCAATTGCGCAAATACAGGTAAATACTCCTTTCATAGCTGCAGTGCTTACTATTTTGGGTTTTTCGATAAATGACACAATTGTTGTATTTGACAGGATAAGAGAGAACAGGAAAAAATACGGCAAGCATGACTATACTACTTTAGTAGATGACAGCGTAAGCCAGACAATAAGAAGAAGCATAAACACAACTGCTACGGTATTAATTGCAATTACTACATTATACATCTTAGGGGTTGCTGAAATCAGAGATTTTGCTCTGCCGTTAATAATTGGGTTTTTAGGCGGAACATATTCTTCTATTTGCATAGCAAGTCCGCTGTGGGCGATATTGCAGGAAAGATCAGATAAAAAACGAAAACTGAAAACCGCAAGAAGATAAAATAATAAAAGGATTAAAATGCAAAAATATAATATTTGGGAATTAAGAACAAAAATATCCTCTGCTTACTTAGCAGAGGATATTGTAAAAGAACTCGATTTGGATATAAATATGATACATATTCTAAAAAGCAAGGAGCTTGGCACATTATCTGCAGTTAAAGACTTTTTATATGCGGGATATGAAAGCTTGCTTGATCCTTTTTTATTTTCAGATATAAAAAGAGCTTTAAGAAGAATAGATACAGCGCTTAAAAATAATGAAGTTATATACATATACGGAGACTATGATGCCGACGGAATCATGGGAACGTGTATTTTATATAAAATACTTTCGTCCGCATCAAGCAATGTGCATGCCCTGCTCCCAAACAGATTTAAGCAAGGCTACGGGCTTAACTGTGAGATGATTGACAAATTAAAAGCCGCTGACACATCTCTTATAATAACGGTAGATAACGGCATTACTGCCGTAGAAGAAATTGATTATGCAAGCATGCTTGGTATGGATGTTATAATTACTGACCATCACGAATGTAACGAAGAGCTACCAAGGGCTTACAGTATACTAAATCCCAAAAAGCCTGATGAGGCTTACCCTTTCAGAGATCTTTGCGGCGCGGCGATTGCATTCAAATTAGCTCTGGCTATGATAGAGCAGAAAATTGCTTCTTATGATATATGCGAATTAATAACATTTGCGATGATAGGCACTATAGCCGATATTGTGCCTCTAACCGGCGAAAACAGAATTATTGCATTGATCGGCTTAAACGAGATAAAGAAAACAAAAAATCTTGCGCTTATTGAGCTTATGGATGACGCTAATTTAAATCCGCATGAGATTACTTGCGCCGATATAGGTTTTAAAATTGCGCCCAGAATAAACGCTGCCGGCAGGATGACAGATGCTAACGAGACTATAAGAATGTTTTGCAGCAATGAGCGTAGTTTTGTTAAAAGCAAAGTAAGCGTTCTTTCCCAAATTAATAAATTCAGGCAAAATGAAGAAAAAAAAATATACGCCCAAGCGGCGGAAATAGTAGAACATGAAAACCCGGACAGCAGATACATATGGGTTTTAAGCAACGCTTCCTGGCATGAAGGCGTAATAGGTATTTCGGCAGGTAGGCTTGCGGAAGAATACAATAGGCCGTTTATTTTAATATCCGAAAATGATAGCATCTGCAAAGGTTCGGCAAGAAGCATAGCGGGCTTTAATATATTTGAAGCTATTAAAAATTCGGAACATCTTCTTACGCGTTTCGGCGGTCACAGCGCTGCGGCGGGGTTTTCTATAAATAAAGAAAATATATCGGAATTTGAACGCCGTTTGAATGAATATGCATATAAAAACGGAATATCAAAACTTTTATACAATACAAAATATTATGATTATGAATCTGCAGACGGAATATTTACAGAAAAATTCATTTCAGATGTTGAACTGTTATCTCCTTTCGGATATAAAAATCCCAAACCGATAATTCGTTTAAACAACTGTAAAATATCAAACATAACGAAAAGAGGGCAGGATCAAAGCCATATTTCTTGCAGCGTCATAAAACAAAATACGGCAGTAAGAAGCATTGCGTTTTGCCAGAAAGACGCTTTTGAAGACATAAGAGATAATGACTTAGCTGATATTTTACTTTACCCCAAAATAAATAATTTTAATAATATAAAAAATATTGAATATGAAATAAAAGACATATTTTTTTACGATAATTGTTATTCAGAATACGAAAAAGCCGCATACAGACATTTTATATATTTTTATGATAAGGCTAAATATTTTGCTTCAGAAAATAAAATATCGCAAAATACTTTAGAAGAAACATTATCAAGCTCTTCGGCGGGAGAGGTTATAACTGTATATTCTTACGAAATGTTAAAAAGAATATTAAGATTTTTGAGATATTCAAAAAGTGAAAAAGAATTCAGTGTATGCTTCAACCGCATCGACGATTATAAAAAAGAAAAAAAATATATTCTCATATGTCCGCTAGATATCCCTTCCCCGTCAAACATTAAAGTTGCTGAAACAAATTGCTTTAATGCATACGAAGAAGACTTATATAAAAATGAAAATACGGTATTTTTAAACAATAAATATAAGACAGACAGCGTCGATGTAGGCAGAGAGCTGCTTGCCTATATATATGTAAGACTGGGCGATATAAGCGCGCTATGTGAAAATAAGCTCAGCCTGTTTATTGAGCATTTAAAAAAGAATGATAAATATGAATTTAATTATATAAATGTAAGACTGGCAATCGATATTTTTGTATCTATAGGTCTCGCAAATTACACTTATCACGATGATACTGATACAATTTTTATTGATAAAATAGTATGCAAAGAAAAAAAAGATATAAATAAAAGCCGAATAATGATAAAATTAAATGAAATAGCAAATTAAGTATACTAAAGAGGAGAAAAATGATTGATAAACTGCTTAATCAGGTAAGCACTTATCTGAATGAGCAAGATAGACAGCTTATAAAAAAAGCTTATGAGTTTGCAAAAGAAGCTCATCAAGGCCAGAAAAGAGAATCGGGTGAAGAATATCTTATACATCCCGTAGCGCTGGCTTACATTCTGGGGGATTTACAGTTTGACGCAGTATGCATTTCTGCGTCTCTTTTACATGATGTTATTGAAGACACAAAATACACATATGACGATATAGCGCAGCAATTTGGTAAAGAAATTGCAGATATTGTTGACGGGCTTACAAAAATAAGCAAGCTCGAATTCCGCACAAAGCAGGAAGAACAAGCTGAAAATGTAAGAAAAATGCTTATAGCTATGGCAAAAGATATCCGCGTAATTTTTATAAAGCTTGCCGACAGGCTTCATAATATGAGAACCATAAAATATCTGCCTGAAAACAGAAGAAAGCAAAAAGCGCAGGAGACGCTTGATATATACGCCCCTCTTGCTCACAGGCTTGGGATATTTAAGATAAAATGGGAACTTGAAGATATATCTTTTCGGTATTTAAATGAAGAAGCATATTACGATATAGTAAAGAAAGTAACGCAGAACAGAGCTCAAAGGGAAGCGCATATTAACCAGTTTATCGAAATGCTGAAATTAAAATTACAGGATTCTGGCATTGATTATAAAATTGAAGGCAGAGCTAAGCACTTTTACAGCATTTACAGGAAGCTGCAAAGAGTAGCTAATTTTGATCAGATTTATGACCTGTTAGCGGTAAGAGTATTGGTAAGCGACATTCAGAGCTGTTATGCAATTTTGGGTATTGTGCATACGGCTTTTGCGCCTATTCCGGGCAAATTTAAAGATTATATTGCTATGCCGAAACCGAATATGTACCAATCGCTTCATACAACGGTTATGGGACCTACAGGTCCTATTGAGGTGCAGATAAGAACGTACGAGATGCATAGAGTAGCTGAATATGGTATCGCCGCCCACTGGAAATATAAAGAAGGCAGCAGGGCAAAACACGATTCTTTTGATGAAAAACTTGTTTGGCTGCGCCAGGTTATGGAATGGAATAACGAGGTTGACGATTCGGGAGTATTTTATGAGCTAATAAAAGGCGATTTGTTTACAGACGAGGTATATGTATTTACGCCTCAGGGGGACGTTATAAATCTTCCGGCAGGTTCGTGCCCGATAGACTTTGCTTACAGAATACACTCAGATATCGGAAATAAATGCGTCGGCGCGAAAATAAATAATAAAATTGTTCCCGTTTCTTATAAGCTCAAAAACGGCGATATTGTTGAAATTTTAACATCCGCTAATTCAAAAGGCCCCAGCAGGGACTGGCTTAATATAGTACAAAGCTCCAATACAAAAAATAAAATAAGAAACTGGTTTAAAAAAGTTGAGAGAGAGGAAAATATTCAAAGAGGAAAAGAAATATTGGAGCGTGAAATAAAACGCCTTGGTTTTACTTTAGACAAATTTTCAAACCAAAAATACTGGGATTATGCAATAAGTAAATTTAATTATCCGAATATAACGGAAATGTATTCGGCGGTAGGGTTCGGGGGAATAAAAGCGGGACTGATTATAAGAAAAATAATGACTGATTTTGCGGAAGATTTTCCCGCGAAAGAAATAGACATAGTCAAGAAAACGAAAAGCGGCAGCTTCAACTCTATGGAGAAAGCCATTAAAATAGGAGGCCATGCAAATATGGCTGTAAGAATGGCGAAATGCTGCAATCCGGTGCCGGGAGACGATGTAATAGGGTTTATAACAAGGGGCAGAGGCGTCACGGTGCACAGAATAGACTGCGCGAACATCATTAATATTGATGAAGCAGACGATGAAAGATTAATAAATGTTGAATGGCAGATGGATGCAAACGCTTCGTTTTTTGCAAGAATTTTAGTTGAAGGCGTAGATAATACGGGAGCATTAAATGAGCTTGCAAGAATATTCGCGGACGAAAAAATAAATGTGCATGCGCTCAATGCAAAAAGCGGCGATGATAATATTGCATATTACGACATTAATATTGAAGTAAAAAGCAAAAAAGAATTAAGCGATTTAATAGCAAAAATTAAAAAGAAAAAAAATATTTTGAGAATAACCAGATTATAAACATCTGTTTAAGATAAATAAGGTTCAATATGATAGCTGTTGTTCAAAGAGTTTTAAGTTCCCGCGTAACGGTGGATAATAATACGGTTGGCGAAATAAAAAAAGGCCTGAACGTGCTTTTAGGGGTAGCTCAAGGCGATACTGAAAAAGACGCGCAGTATCTTGCGAAAAAGATATGCGATTTAAGAATTTTTGAAGATAATAACGGCAAGATGAACTTATCAGTTAAAAACATAGCAGGGCAGATGTTAATAATATCGCAGTTTACTCTGCTTGCGGATACTAAAAAAGGAAACAGGCCGTCTTTTACGAATGCGGCGGAACCGAAGAAGGCGCAAAAGCTTTATGAAGAATCTATAAAATATGTAGGTCTGCATGGTATTTCTGCGCAGCAAGGTATTTTCGGCGCGAATATGCTCGTAGAGATATTTAATGACGGACCTGTAAGCATAATATTAGACAGCAGAATATGAGGTAAAAAATATGCATGTAGAAAACATAATAGTAACTGATTTTTCAACAAATTGTTACCTTGTCGGGGACGAACAGACAAAGCAGGCAATGGTAATCGATCCGGGCGGAGACTTTGAAGCGGTCAAAAAAATGGTTGATGAAAGCGGATACGATATAAAATATATTGTTTGCACGCACGGCCACAATGACCATATCCTTGCCGTAAAAAATTTAAAAGAATATACAAACGCCCAAATTATAATTCAGGACAGAGATAAAAAGTGCCTTCAAAATCCGCTGTACAGCGGAGCTTTAATGTTCGGGTATGCGCAGGAAGAATGTTTTGAAGACATAGTCGTGTTTGACGGAGAGGTATTTAATGTAGGCGACATTCCTTTTAAAGTAATTCA
>JAAZOI010000025.1 GCA_012797825.1 Eubacteriaceae bacterium
AGTTATAGTAATAAATAAGCTTTAAAATATAAATAATTATCTTTATAAATATTTTTATTGATTAATTTTATAATATGTAATAAAATATAGCAGAACGTCATTAATATATCAAAAAATATCACTTTAAAAATATAAACCCATAAACTTGATTCATAACGCTGCATTTAATACATTAAGAGGGAAAATTAATAAATATTTGTATATAAAGGTGCGAGATGGACAGCAATCAACCAAAACATGAAAAATATAAAAATATACTTGAAAATATTGTTGATGTCGTTTGGGAACTTGACAAAAATTTTAATTTTACTTATGTAAGCCCGAATGTAAAAAAACTTTACGGTTATGAGGCGGAAGAATTAATAGGTCATAATGCAACTAATTTCATGACAGAAGAATCAAAGGCATATCTGAGAGAACAAGTGAAAATAAATATTTTAAAAAAACTAAACGGCGAAAATAACGCTTTTGTATTGCATGAAATGAATCTTATTTGCAAGGACGGAAAAATAAAATGGATAGAAATATCCGCCAGAGTAATTTGCAATGACGGAAATATTGACGGATACATAGGTACTACGCACGATATATCAAATAAAAAAGAATCAGAATGTCGAATAAGCAGTTATATAGAAGAACTAAAAAAGAATAATACGGAGCTTAAAAGGCTGGCATCAACAGATTTGCTAACCGGAGCTTACAGCAGAAGAAAATTTGAAGATGATATAAACTATTATTTAAATAATAATGAAGAAATGCGCTTCAGCTTAATACTAATTGATATTGACAATTTTAAAAGTGTAAATGACAGATACGGGCATATTAGAGGCGATAAAGTTTTACAAAACGTAACTAAGTTGATTTTTAATAATATCAGGACGACAGACAAATTATTTAGATGGGGCGGAGAAGAATTTATAATTATTTTGCCTGATACAAAACTTGAGAGCGCGAAAACAGCAGCTGAAAAAATTCGAAATATAATTCAAATAGGAGATTTTGGCATTGATAATAAAATTACAGTAAGTTTGGGAGTCGGGGAAAGCAGCAATAATGAAAGTGTAGAAGAAATTATTGTTCGCATTGACAGATTATTATATTATGCAAAAAAACAGGGAGGAAATAAAGTTTTATTCTAAAAAAAACAGCGATGATTATCAGCGCTGTTTTATTATTACATCATTATTTTCAGAAAAAGGATTAACTCTAAGCGCAAGCGACCAAAGATATGGATATTTATCTTTTAAATTCTTCATATAAATAATCCATTGACAAACAAGCATTCCGTAAATGCGGATTATATCATTTTTAAGATGTTCAATATCTGAATCGGGAAGTTCGTATATTTCCGTTCTGTGTTCGAGTTCATCAATAAGATGATAAAATGCCCAAAGCATGTTTGTGAAAGAGTCTATTTCAAGCAAGTTAGGGTTTGAAAAAAATGATATAACATATGTTTTCTTTTCTGAAAGAGCGGCTTTGATTGTTTTAAGCGAATCAGGTGTTATATTAAACTGATAGCAGATAGAACTTAATGTTTTAAATACATTATCAAATTTTACATTATCCCAGTTTTGATCCATACAGAGCAATATAGACAATTCTTTTATATTTACTATGTCTTTATTTAACAGGCGTATAGTATCGGTTCCTATTTCGCTGAAAAAAGAATTTATAACTATATTCTGATGCTGCAGTCTTTCTTTCTTTTCTCTGTCCCTTAATATCTTGTCTAATATAAATGTTACCAATAAAATTTCTATCGGCATAAATATTAAGTCCTGAAAAAGAAGAAACCCCGATTCGTGCAGATTATGAAAAATAAACTGCTGCAACGAAAAGAAAATTAAAGAAATAAATAAAAGTATTAATATAATAAGATGATTAAAAGTAAATTTTTTCATTAGCCGCACCTTTTTGTTTTTTCTATTTTAACACAAATATCTTTATTGATAAATTAAATGTTTAAATTGTATATAAATATACCGTAAAGTATAATGTTATTAAGTAAAATTATTAATCATTAAGAAGGATATTAAACAGGATGGAATTATTCAATATCGCAATAAGGTGCAGCTTTTGTAATGGAGGGCAGAGTGCCGATAAAATCGGTTACGGCGGAATTTGCAGTGATGATGTAATAAAAAATAACATAGAAGAAGAAAAAAGGCCGATATGTAAAAATGAAAATTCATTCTGCAGGCAGTATTATGACGGAAATATTGACAGAAAAAGTCTTGATGAAATAATAAACAATAATGGCTTTATATGTTATGAAAGCCGAATGCTTAAAGACTTCAAAGCATTTGCAGGATATATGCAATCAGGCGCTAACAAAGGCAAACCGATTGCAATGAATAAACTTGACAAAAATGCTCTATGCATACTTACCACTTGTTATCCTCAAACCGTAGAAGATATGAGATGTATTTTTGCGGCATATTTAGTAGATGATTCATACAACGATTCAGACAGAAAATCGGGGCATATAACTACAAATTCAAAATACAGGTTTAGTTTTTCGAATAATGAGGCGCAAAGACTTTTATTCTGGAATTATTATGCAAATAACACAAAGCCTAATTTGGCAAAGTGGTGTATGGGAGAATACAGGTATTTTGACAATATAACAGCCGCGCAGATACTTAAAGATATTGCAAACATAAAAAAAGGTACAAATGATCAAAAACTTGCGTTTGAGTTTTTTGACTATTTTTGCGATATAAAAGGCATAAATAAGAATTTAATACCCGAGCTTTCCGGCGCACTGAGAAGATAGGCTGATATGTTTGATGAAATAATAATATAAAGGCAAATAAATTTATTGAATATTCTAAAGAATTAATATAGTATACTGGTATTATTATAATTTAAGAAAGGAGTACATATCATGAAAATAAGTTTAGCCCAGATGGACACTAAACTCGGTGACGTAGAATACAATTACAAACATGCCGAGGAACTTATAAGAAATGCGGCAAAGGAAAAACCCGATGTTGTATGTCTTCCGGAAGTCTGGAATATCGGATATATTCCTAAAAACTATAAAGGAATATGCGATAAAGACGGAAAAGATATCCGAAGAATTTTCGGCTCGCTTGCAAAAGAGCTAAACATAAACATTATAGCCGGCTCTATTGCAAACAATAAAAATAATAAATTTTATAATACGTCATTAACTTTTGACCGAAAAGGCAATTGTATTGCAGAATATGACAAGTCGCATCTGTTTACTTTTGCAAAAGAAGAAGAATATTTTGAATGGGGAGAAAAGACGGTAACTTTTGAGCTTGACGGTGTTCTATAATGCTCCCAATGGGTGAGACACGGAAATGGAAAAGCAAGTATAATGGGAGGCATGAATCA
>JAAZOI010000301.1 GCA_012797825.1 Eubacteriaceae bacterium
CGTGCCGCCCGCAAGCATTCCGCCTAAAGCGTTTTTGCCAAGGAGCAGGCCTACAAGAACAGGCATACCTACAGCCAAAAGCCCCGGTACTATCATTTCTCTTATGGCCGCTTTTGTAGCAATGTCTACGCAGCTTGCGTAATCAGCTTTTGCTTCGGGATCGCCTTTTAAAAGACCCGGTATTTCGCGGAACTGACGGCGAACTTCTTCTATCATTTTAAAAGCGGCTTTGCCTACAGCTTCCATTGCGAATGCCGAGAATAAGAATGGCAGAGCGCCTCCTATAAACAGTCCTACTATAGTTGTAGGGTTAAGAACATCTATTATAGTAAGATGTGAAAGCTCTGCAAAAGCGTTAAACAATACAAGCGCAGTAAGAGCGGCAGATCCTATTGCAAAGCCTTTTGCAACAGCCGCTGTAGTATTGCCTACGCTGTCAAGTTTGTCTGTTGTTTTTCTAACTTCAGGATCAAGTCCCGCCATTTCGGCAATACCGCCGGCGTTATCGGCAACAGGACCGAAAGAGTCGATAGCAACTATTATACCCGCTGTCGAAAGCATTGACATTGCAGCAACCGCTATACCGAAAACTCCTGCGAAATGGAAAGATACAAGTGTTGCCGCGCAGAATGTAATTATCGGCAGAGCAGTGCTTTTAAGCCCTACAGCAAGACCTTGAATAAGATTTGTAGCAGGTCCTGTGAGGGATGCTTTTGCAATACCCTGTGCGGGCTTTTTGCTGTTGGATGTATAATATTCAGTGATAAGTCCTATCAAAATATTTACCATTAAACCTGCTATTACGCAAACAAACACTTTATTGGGTGTGATTATAATACTGCCTGACTGATAAGAAGCGGGAAGCATCAATTTAAGAATTGCGTATGCGCCTATCGCTGTAATGATGTTCGTTCCCCAAAGACCTTTGTTTAAAGCCATCTGCGGATTGGCTTTTTCGCCAGTTCTTACCAAGAAGCTTGATAATATGGATGCAAGCAATCCGATTACGCCCAGAGCTATGAATAAATATTCTCCGACTCCGTGACCTTTGAAAACAGAGTATCCGATAAGCATACCTGCAATTGTAGTAGCCGCGTATGATTCGAATAAGTCGGCTCCCATGCCTGCTGTGTCGCCTACGTTGTCGCCAACGTTATCTGCGATAACCGCAGGATTACGCGGGTCGTCTTCCGGAATGCCAGCTTCAACTTTGCCTACAAGGTCGGCGCATACGTCTGCAGCTTTTGTGTAAATGCCGCCGCCGACACGGGCAAAGAGCGCTATTGCGCTTGCGCCGAAAGCGAAAGAGTTAATTGTTTCAGCGTCTCCAAAAATTAAAAACAAAGCAGCAACGCCTAAAAGACCAAGCCCCGCAACTGAAAAGCCCATTACCGCGCCGCCTCTGAAAGCTATGCCCAGTGCGCTGTTTAAACTTGTGCGCGCCGCTTCGGTTGTACGGCAGTTAGCTCTTGTTGTAATGCTCATTCCTATAAAACCGGCTACTGCGGATGATACTGCGCCTACTAAAAACGCAGCAGCGCCTTGCCAGCTTTTAACAAAGAACAGTATTATAAATACTACTATTGCGAATGGAATCAGTGTTTTATACTGCCTTTTAAGGTACGCCATAGCACCCTGCTGGACAGCTTTAGAGATTTCCTGCATTTTTTCATTGCCGGGGTTTCTTTTAAGCACGTTCTTAGCGAAAAGAAATGCGACAATCAAGGTAAAAATACCAGCCGAAATTCCCCAAACAGATATTGATGTCAAACTCATTTTTTACCTCCAAAATAATGACAAATATATGTTTATAACTTTTTAATCATACTTTAACTTTTATTAAAAGTCAATATTAAACAAAAAACGATAACGATAACAATTTTTAATTTTATTAATTTTTAGTATTTACCAAATAATTGGAAAAATTCTTATATTTTTTTTAAATATGGGGATTATTTAATTTATCAGAAAAAAAGGGGATAAGACTTGTGGAAAATACTATTAATAATGGAGCAAATGAAAATATATTTTATATTGGAATAGATGTAGGCTCAACTACGGTTAAAATTGCCGCGCTTGATAAAGACGATAATTTGTGTTACAGCAAATACCTGCGTCATAACGCCGATTTATATAAAACACTTCAAAACATGTGTGAAGAAATGCGCGAAAATTTTTCGGATTCAAACTTAAGCGTATCCATAACAGGTTCGGGCGGAATGTCTGTATCCGAGAAATTAAACCTTACTTTCGTTCAGGAAGTAATAGCTGGCTGCAAGGCTGTTGAAAAACACATTCCGGGAGTTGACGTTATTATTGAACTTGGAGGCGAGGACGCCAAAATAACTTTTTATAAAGGCGGCGTTGACCAGAGGATGAATGGCATATGCGCCGGAGGTACGGGAGCATTTATTGATCAGATGGCAATACTTTTAAACACATACGCAAAAGGAC